>LOEW01000256.1 GCA_001516045.1 Desulfosporosinus sp. BRH_c37 | reverse complement strand
GGAGGAAGTGTCTTAGCACGTTCGCACACGTTTCATTGCTATTCGTTTGTCGATAAGGCTAAAAGGCAAAACCTCTGGGCATTCTGCATGTTAACCGTTGCCTTTCTTCACGCCTTATCGCCTGCGCTCATTGACGCAATTCCACTCTCCGTGCTCTCTAAGCTAAGAAACTTCCTCTTGCTTGGGACGACGGGGGTCGGAACGCTTGGGAGGAAGTGTCTTAGCACGTTCGCACACGTTTCATTGCTATTCGTTTGTCGATAAGGCTAAAAGGCAAAACCTCTGGGCATTCTGCATGTTAACCGTTGCCTTTCTTCACGCCTTATCGCCTGCGCTCATTGACGCAATTCCACTCTCCGTGCTCCCTAAGCTAAGAAACTTCCTCTAGCTTGGGTCGACGGGGGTTGGGTACGACTTTTGACACAAAGAAAGTAAGCGGAGAATGAAGGGACAAGAGACATCTTGTCCTTAATTTTTGCTTCTTAAAAGCTTTTGAGATACTCTGTAACAAAGGCTAATTATGAACGGGAGATGACCTCAATGTTCAATAAGAGATTAGCTCGAGAGGGAAAACCTGTCTGGGGGTATCTGTTGGTTACGGTCGGGGTGGGCATTGGGATCGCTTTACTGGCCGTCGCTCAAGCTTGGTTTTTTTCTCAGGTTGTAGCTGGGGTATTCTTAGAAGGGGCTACCCTTAGCTCGGTCTGGAATTTTCTTATTAGCATTCTCGGGATCATCGTGCTACGGGCAGTCTTTCTATGGGTCAGTGAAATAAGTGCTCATGAAGCGGCTATCCGCATCAAGTCGAATCTGCGTAGACGGTTAATGCAGCATATTATTGCTTTAGGACCGCTGTATGCTCGGGGAGAAAGAACTGGGGAGTTGATCACAACGGTGGTGGAAGGGATTGAATCTCTCGAGGAATACTTCTCAAAATACCTTCCCCAACTCTTTCTCGCAGTGGGAATACCCCTGCTGATTTTAGGATTTGTTTTCCCTCTAGATTGGAAATCTGGCTTAATTCTTCTTTTGACGGGACCGCTCATTCCTGTCTTTATGATCCTGATTGGGAAGCTCGCAGAGAAAAAATATCTGCAACAGTGGCAAAGTTTAAGTTGGATGAGCGCCCATTTTTTGGATATTTTACAAGGGATAGCGACTCTTAAAGTCTTTGACAGGGCAAAGGACCAAACACAGGTAATCGAGAGAGTTAGTGATTCTTTCCGGAGATCTACACTAAGTGTGTTGCGGATTGCATTTTTATCAGCTCTAATGTTGGAGTTCTTAGCAACGATCAGCACAGCCATCGTAGCTGTAACCATTGGGTTAAGGCTGGTCTATGGAACTCTCTCATTTTCTTCGGGACTTTTTATCTTGCTTTTGGCTCCCGAATTTTACATTCCTTTAAGATTACTTGGTTTAAATTTCCACGCGGGGTTGTCTGGGGCCAATGCTGCTGCGCGAATCTTTGAGATTCTGGACCTTCCTTTGATGAGTGTGGAGGAGAACAGTGAGATCAACAAGAACAATAATGATAACAATGATAACAAAAATACCACATTCGAAAATAACAGCACGAAAAAAGAATATCATGGAATCGTGGCAGATACGAAGGGTAATAGCGACGAGAATTTGATAGAAAATAGGAAAGGACAAGTTTTATTCTCTGATTTCCAGATCACCCTTCAGGACGTTAGCTTAACATACCAAGCGGGAGAGGCACCTGCCTTATCTGGGATCAACTTATCTCTTTCTTCGGGTGAGAGAGTTGCTCTCGTCGGTCCCAGTGGAGCAGGTAAAACGTCGATAGCTCAGATTTTGTTGCGTTTTATCGAGCCTTCTGCGGGAAATGTTTTCGTCAATGGGGAGATGCTAAAGACTACTGCACTTGAAAATTGGCGTGAACAGATTGCCTACGTTCCCCAGACCCCTTATCTGTTTGCTGGGAGCATTGCGGAGAATATACACTTTGGCAGGCCTTCGGCAACAATCCAAGAGGTTTGGAGTGCAGCTCATAAGGGGTTTGCTCATGATTTTATATTAGGCCTTCCTAACGGTTATGATACACTGCTCGGAGAAGGAGGGACTCGCTTAAGCGGCGGCCAGGCCCAAAGGATAGCGATCGCCCGAGCTTTATTGAAAGATGCTCCTTTATTCATTTTAGATGAAGCAACGTCTTCTTTGGACCCAAATAGTGAATATGCAGTTCAGCTAGCCCTAAAGCGCCTGATGCAGGGAAAAACCGCGTTAATCATCGCCCATAGGCTAAGTACAATTCGTCAAGCGGATCGAATCCTAGTGTTAGACAAAGGTAGAATCGTAGAACAGGGAAAGCACGAGGAATTGATGAGAAAGCAGGGACTCTATTCTCAGATGGTTACAGAATATCGAGGTGACTCTATATGAAGAGCATGACATGGTTAATCCGCTTGATGTTACCGTATTGGTGGCGAATCCTATTGGCTTTGATTTTAAGTATGCTTACGATCACTAGTCACATCGGTTTAATGGCGACGTCGGCTTATCTGCTAGCCCGGGCTGCCCTTCATCCACCGATACTTGATTTAATGGTAACCATCGTTGGAGTTCGTTTTTTTGGACTTTCCCGCGCTGTCTTTCGTTACTTAGAGCGCTATGTATCACATGACGTGACGTTTCGTATCTTAAGCCAAATTCGGGTGAAGTTCTATCAAGGGATAGAACCTTTGGCACCGGCTCGGTTGTTAAACTTTAGAAGTGGGGATCTGCTTAGTCGAATTGTGGCGGATGTGGAAATACAACAGAATCTTTATTTACGTGTTTTTGCTCCTCCGTTCGTCGCATTATTGGTTCTCTTGGGATATGGATTCTTTTTAGCCAGTTATGATTTACGAATCGCTTTCATTCTTGCTGCCTGTTTTCTGGTTGCAGGTCTTGGAATTCCGTGGGGAATAAAAAGTTTGAGTCATGGTGTTGGGCGTCAGATGGTCGCCCTTAAAGCAGAGCTGAATACACTGGTTGCTGATAGCCTCATGGGAATCACAGAGTTAGTGGTTTATGGCCAAGCCCAGGCGCATTTGGCTAAAATTCAACTTACTGACAATAAATTGATGGGTCAGCAGCGCCTAATAGCTCAGCTTTCCGCACTTTCCTCAGCCCTGACGGGGATGATTGCCAATCTGGGTCTGTGGTTAGTCCTCGTTCTCGGAATATTACTTGTGGAAAAAGGTAAGTTGAGCGGAGTTAACTTAGGGATGTTAGCTCTGGGAACTTTCAGCAGTTTCGAAGCGTTGTATCCTTTAGCCCTTGTCCCTCATTATTTGGAACAAAACCGTACCGCTGCTGATCGGTTGCTGGAGCTAATCAAGACTGAACCTGTCGTTAAAGATTATGGTGCAGTATCTCCCCAACCGGAAGGATTGGATTTCTCCTTTCAAGACGTGAGCTTCAGGTATAATCAAGATGAACCATGGGCTTTGAATCATCTGACGTTTCGGATTCCCCAACATAGCAAGATGGCGATTGTCGGACAGAGTGGGGCCGGTAAGACTAGTATTGTGAACCTTCTCCTTCGTTTTTGGGATTACAGCGAAGGTCGAATTGACTTAGGTGGCCACTCTTTGCGGGAGTACAGGCAGGAGGATGCCAGGAGGTTTTTTGGTGTTGTGACTCAACGCACGCATCTTTTCAACGCGACAATTCGAGAAAATCTTCTAGTAGCGAACCCCAAGGGAACGGATGAAGAACTAATACGAGCAGCTCAACAGGCAAAGCTCCATGATTTTATCTTATCTTTGCCCCAAGGGTACGATAGTCTTGTCGGAGAAGGTGGATTTGCACTATCAGGGGGACAGAGACAGCGTTTAGCAATTGCCCGAGTGCTATTAAAAAACGCTCCGATTTTAATACTTGATGAGGCCATGGCAGGGCTAGATCCACTGACCGAACGGGAAGTCATGGATGAAATTTATCACCTCATGGAAGGGCGTACCACTTTAGTTATTACGCATCGTCTTACGGGATTAGAGAGGATGGATGAGATTTTGGTGCTGGACCGGGGTCAGATCGTGGAACGGGGAAAGCACGAAGAGCTCTTGCAACAAAAAGGGTTCTATTATTTTCGCTATCTTGGGAGGAAACAAAGGAAAGATGTGGAAAGTACTAGAATAAAAGAGGGAATAAAGAAGTATGAAAGCGGAGGTGTTTTATGGAATTAAGTGTTAGGAGTAAGGCTTGGCTCAAAGGTTTCCATTTGTTGTTCGCATGTGCTTGGTTAGGTTCGGCTTTGGCGATGATTTTGATTCTAGCAATGAAAGCCCAACCAAATTCGGGACTTCATTTATACTCGGTAAACTCATCGTTAATAGTGATTGATGATTTTATTATTATTCCAGGCGCAATGGGTTGTTTACTTACTGGGCTTTTGTATTCTGTTTTTACAAAGTGGGGTTTCACCAAATTTTATTGGATAATATTTAAGTGGGTCATGATAATTTTGCAGATAGCGATGGGAACATTTTTTCTTGGTCCCTGGTTGAGCAACATGTTGACACTCTCAAATCAGCTTGGTTTTAAGCCGAGCGAGAATTACCAATATATAAGCAACTTCAACTTGAATTTGTACTTTGGGATGATACAGGCTTTCCTACTTATCGTAGTAGTCTTTGTGTCAATACTAAAGCCTTGGGGAAAAAGGGCTAATAAATTGAGCTAATCATATATAATGAATGTTAATGTCAACCCTACTAATTTCAACATCTTTACCTCCGCAAGATTCTTTTGGGGTGGCTGTCTTGGAAAGGCAAAAAGATTGTTTCTTCAAATCCTATAGAAATCTGTGTCTGAAATTTTAATGGATATTAGATTAAAAATCCAACATACCATATTCAGGAAATTTGGGATTTATAAAAAGGTAGGAGAAGATATATTATGAAGTTTTTTAAAAAAGAAGCACCTTGTCATGAGGCGGTTTGTATAATTAAGCATGTAGAAGATAGACTTGATGGGAAAATAGTGGAACCTCCTAAAGTGGATTATCCCATTCACATAACTTTGTTTAAAACATTTGATAGACTTTTAACAAGTGAAGAAACAATGTCAAAGAATTCGAAAAAGATGATTAACATTACATCATCATTAAGTAAATTTGATGTTGAGATGACACATTCTTCATATGAATTAATTAGATTTGCAAGTGATATGTCAAATATCAGTGAATCTAATCTGGCAATAGTGGAAGAAATTACTGCAAATATGAATGAGGTAAATGGAACTATTGGTAAAACCTCTGATATAATGCATCGGCTCCAGACATCTTCCGAAGATTTAGTTAAAAAGAATGATGAAAGTATATTTCAATTGAATGAGGTCAATATATTAAAAGAGAATGTTACAAAAGATGCGACAATAATGAGCCAACAAATAGAACTGTTAGTTGAGATGGCTATTAAAGTAAATAATATAGTAGATGGTGTAGAATCAATAGCAGATCAAACTAATTTGCTAGCATTAAACGCAGCAATTGAAGCTGCGAGAGCTGGAGAAGCGGGAAGAGGTTTCGCAGTTGTCGCTGATGAAGTTAGAAAGCTGGCTGACAATACTAAAACTAATTTAAACGATATGAGAAATTTTGTAAACAATATTCAACAGGCAGCCATTGGCGGTCAAGAAAGTATGAATAATACAATGAATTCTACTAATAATATGAATTTAAAGTTGGACAATATATCTGATATCATCAAAGAAAATGTGTCTATGTTAAAAACCACAATTAAAGATGTGGATAAAATAACGGAATCTATGGGAGATATAACTGAAGCCACGAAGCAAATAAATCAAGCAATGGAATCATCAGCTAAAGATGCAGAAAAACTAAACTACATGACACAGATTATTCAGACTGATGCAACTCAAAGTGCAGAAAGCGCTAAAGAGATATCAAAAATAGATGAAGAACTTAGTGAAATCGTTCGAGATATGATTTCATCATTAAATGGTGGGAAGAATGCAATAACGAATGAGGATTTGCTTAAGAATCTTTCAAAGGCGAAGGAAGCCCATAGTAATTGGATAAAAGATTTAAAACGAATAGCAGATGAAATGAAAATTTATCCTATTCAAACTAATTCAAGTAAATGTGCTTTTGGTCATTTTTATCATTCTATTAATGTAACGAATTCTAATATAGCTAGAGAGTGGATAGCCATTGATAAAGTTCACAATGAGTTCCATAGTATGGGTGAAAAGGTTATAGATGCTATTAATAGCAATAATTTAATACAGGTGAATAATTTTTATACACAAGCAGAAGAACTATCTAAAGAATTAATTGTCCTAATAGATAACCTTATTATAGTTATTGAAAAGAATTCTGGATTAGGAATAGAAATATTAGGAGCTGGTTAAGTTGATCATTTGGCAGGCAAGCTCAAACTCAGCGGGAGAGGAACCAAAGCGCTTAGCCAAAGGATCCATCACTTCCAGCTTAAAGGCTGCATAGTGGTTGTTTCCCCACGGTAGTTCCCTAAAAGAGATCCATCTACCACTTGGCGGCATCCCACAAACCTCTGTTAGGTATTGGGGAATAAGAATTCGGTCGGTTATTTTAACCCACTCCCCATGTTCCTTCGATTCACAAGGGCTGATATCGCCTCCTGGGTGCTGGACTTGGTACAAATTTTCCCCGTAACGAATGGCCAACCCCGACTCGCCATGAGGTTCTGCTCCGGAAAGTTCCAGCACCATAGACAAGCTGCGTTTGGCAAATTTCCGTTTTGCCTGTTCTAAAGCGTCACGGTATTTTTTCTGATCTTCTTCATCTCATCCAGTTTTTCTAGGGCTTCGTTTAATACCCTACATTAAAGATAATGAATACTTTCAATTCAATTGATCCTCACGTTAAGTTGGAAGTTAAAGATACAATTGATTGTAAAGGACAATTCGCTTTGCGGGGGCTCCTTGATGCATATATGCACTTTGAATCTACATTGCTTTCGCCGGAAGCTCTTGCAGAAGTTATGGTTCCCCAAGGTACAACGACGATTTTCGCTGATCTTATGGAAATTGCAATGTGGCAGGTGGACCAGCACTTAAAGCTATGCTTAATTCAAGGGATAGACTACCATATCGCTTGCCGATTGAGGTGTCTTCAAGAGTACCAACAGCTTTGTATGGTTTGTTAGTGGTTGGGTGTCCTCTAGAATTATACCAAATTTATCCTATACCTGGAAAAGGTGGGGGGCAATACTTTAAGCCGAGATGAAGGCAAATGCGTAATTTACTTTGCCATGCTCATCCAACTGTCAAAGTAATGAATAGCAATTCCATTAAATGCTGGATTATTTTTATAGCTATGATAAACGAGATCTAACTGCTGATACATATAAGATTGTGTCTCCTCATAAAAGGTTACATATATATTTGCTTCATCAAGCTTACCAGTCTCAACAGCTATATTACCCGTAACATTATATTGCCTGAATAATTCCATTTCTGTTGCTGAAATTTCAATTATCCCATTGGCACCAGATGCTGAATCTCTGTATGCCATAATAGTAATATATTTAACATTTTTACAAAGCCATTCGGCAACATTACCTTGGCCGTATTTTGTATTATAGCCTACTTCGTTAAACCAGAAAGGAATATCTATACCGTATTCTAGGTTTAAATCAATTGCTAGATTTTTAAATTTTATAATAAATGTCTGATATCTTTCTAAATTATTCTTATCATATTGATCATTTTCATTTTCATATGGTTCAACATCTAAATGAATACCTTTAAATTTTTCATTTGCTACTGCTTCATTTTGATATTTTATCAGCCAGCTAATATATGCATCTTGGAGTGGTAATCCGTTTTCAGACACCCAATCTGGTGAGCCATCTAATGCATAAACACTGATCTTATTTGTAGTTGCTTTGCTGATAAAGCTCCTATAAGACTTAATATTTAATGTGTTATTTACCTGCAGAAATAGTACCTTAACATTATTATCAACCAACTGCTTTATTACGCTGTCCGGTTTTGACACTATTTCAGAAGTATCCCATAACCATGTCGAAGTAATTGTTGAACTTTGAAAAGTTGGTGTTGAAGTTGGTGCTTTTTCCAAGAGATGGATAATTAGTAACAAAGCTACAATACATAAAACACTTAATAAAATTATTATTTTTTTCATATGAACCCTCCATTTCGCCGCTGTCGCTGGCATTATCATATCGCTTGTGATTATTTGCGCAAATGGTAATTTTTACTATCAATCAATGATAATGCTAAAGAGTATGATTGTCAAAGAGATATCTAACTTATCTCACCCCTAGGGGTGAGAAAGTTTATGAGGCGATTAATACCTTAAGATGATTGAATAAGATGTTTCAATAATACAAATTGATGTTAATTATAAGGATATGGATAATAAGCTAATTGAAAAGGACTCGTTTAAGGTTATCGTCAAGACTAAAAAGATAACAACTAAGGATGGAGAAAACTTCATGGATAATCCCATTTTTGAGGTTTTATATGTATCTGAAGGGTTGTCTCAGGTGAGGTGGGGAATATGAAGATAGGCTCAGCGGTATAAAAATACGGCTGAGCCTATCTATGAAGAGGCGACTAAAGTTATCGTGTCAATTATTTCTTGTCTAGCCAGATCGAAAGTATCAAAGTAGCCATTACGAAACAAGATATTCCAAGAGACCTTTCCCTTTATCTGTGAGTATTTTCCCCTTGCCATTGCATTCCTTACAAACATAGAAGACTGGTTCATCTAGTTCCTCCAGTGTCGTTTTGTCAACAATGTTTAGTATCTCTTTAGATTTCAAAGTTTGAAAGGAATCCTTTAGATCGCTGCGAGTAGCCCAGAGAGGAAACCAGGCTGGGTTAGCGGTTCTGCCAAGGCCACTACACTTTGGGCATTGCTTATCAAGAACATCAAGGTCAATCATAGTCAATCCCCCTCCTTATATATTTTAACTATTGTATATGCTTGTTATCATTATATCAATTAAGTATGAAAAAGGATAGTGATAGTACGTACTTTCTCAATATAAATTCTTAATGAACATTTTGTTTTTCACGTTCACCCCAATGCTATTCGTAATGTCAGTTAGCATGATTAAACAACATAAATATCGTCTGTTCGAAGCTAGGCGGCTTGCCAAATTACTGTTGTAATGCCCAGTCATTCTGCGCTTCTAATAAGCCCGCCTATAGGCACACCCAACGGCTTTGAAGGAATTTTGCTACAAATGTAAGACCTTTAATAAATGGAGGAGATCGATTTTCAGTGGATTGATTACTTGGAAAGGAATCTACTTAATTCAGGTTTCTCACCAAGTAATGAGGCAAACACCTTATTCGCATATACCAATCTATTTACTCCAAATTGTTTTGCCAGTGGGTATGATCCTTTTTGGTCTCGAAGCAATGGTAGACGCTATAACTGCTTTACAAAAATTTAGACGTGGGAAAGAAACGATACAATTGTAATTGGGTTTGGCTAAATCGATTAGCAATTTCTTTATCAGTAAAGGTTTCTCTCCCATAGTTTTTATCATCTTGTCCATGATTATGATTATGGGATGTTTCCTAGAAGGAGCCTCTATTATGATGATTATGATACCAATAATTCTACCTGCTTTGATCGGATATGAAATTAATCTGATTTGGTATGCAGTCTTAATGGTCATTAATATAGAAGTTGGCCTCCTGAGTCCCCCAGTTGGACTTAACATTTACGCAGTGGATAGTGTAGCTAAAGGTTTGGGGTTTAGCAGCACCCTTGGGACGGTTATTAAGGGTACTTGGCCGTTTTTGGCACTTTATATGTTGACTATGATTTTAGTTTTTATTTTCCCATCCCTTGCACTCTGGTTACCGACTCATATGATGAAATAAATGATTAATTGCCCCTGTAGAATGAATGATGTCCTGTGGTGTGATTGGGTATCTCAGATCAAAAGTCAAAGATCTACTCAAGGCAGGATGTGAATTACTCGCATAATAACAATTAATACAGAAACTGTGCTGAGTTTTTATTGCCTTCTATGTCGATGAGTTATCAACTCAAAATTGACTATTACTATGGCAAAAATAGTTATTAACCCACCAATTAGCTGGATTGGTAAAACACTTTCTTTTAGAATAATGTAACCACTAAGCACTCCTACAACAGGGATTAGATTCAAATAGATTGTTGTTAGGGCCACATCTAAACGTTTTAAGGCGTATGTATACAATAAATAGCCCCCAACAGAACAGAAAAATGCCAGGAACAAAATATTTCCCAAGGCTGTGGGAGAAAATATTCGCCATTCTTTATACTCGTAGAGCGAAAAAGGGATAAAACATAAGGTGCCAAAAATAGTCTGGTAAGTTGTCAAAAATAATCCCGAATACTTCTCTTGTAAAGACTTATTGACCAAGGTAAAAAGTGCCCATGAAAGCATTGCAAAAATCATTAACATATTCCCGTGAAAGTGAGTGGAATTCAGTTCAGCCTTACCGTTGCCTGTTACAACCATCAGCCTAAAGAATGAACCTGTGTAATAGATTGGCAATTTCTCGTTTAACAATATGATTAGAAACTGTTGTATCCCTCTCCTTGGATTTATTAAAAGAAAATGATAAGCCGTAACAAAACAAAAAGGTTTCGTTACGGCTTTATATAAATTTCTATTATCTACGATTTAGAAAGAAGAGACTACGATTAGCAGGATAACCGGCTAAACCTTGAGCTTGAAAACCTTGGTTAACAACTACGTTTTGGGTGGTCTCTTGATAATAATGCTGGGGAACATCGATTATATTTTGGCGATTGATAGTTACAATTGGATGAATAACTGGAACTATACGTTGTGCGTAATGGTCTTGTACTCGATATGCAGGGGGGCAACAAATAGGTCTAACACAACTACAACCATACACCAGAAAAGCACCTCCTTATATTAACGATCAAATTGACAAGGGACGGTAGCCAGTTTTAAATATTTCTCTAAAAGATTACACCTAAAGCAATAAGAATCAGAATAGCAATCGCGATAATACCTACACCAATACCTACGCCAGCAACTGGGGCGGCCATAGGAGCAATCGGAGCAGGACAGCATGCTCCACTCATTCCACCATAACCCATTCCGTACATAAGAAGTTCCACCTTTCTAATTTAGAATACTATTCCCATAGCGATAAGCAGAAGAATAATTACGACAACTGCAGCGATTCCTGCACCAAAGCCGCGTCCTGGTCCACAAGCAACTCCGTCAACACCAGCAGCACCAAATGCCATTTGCATTTCCTCCTTTGTTTAAGAGATAACACATAATATGCATAGTATGGAGTATATGTAACTATATGGTAATAAATCTTATGAATTTTTGAATCAGGGGTATTTAATGAACGAGTTCACTTGTCCCGCCGTTCTGACGCTCTTAATAAACAACCTAAAGTACCCGACGACTTCGTGGGTTGATGGATTTGGGTTGTCTTGGGTGAAGGGAGAAAAAATTCGAGATCAGGGCCATATTAAATGGAACCCCTAAACATAATTGGGAATTGTTACGTTGCGTTTATTTGCAGAAATAGTTAACATAAAAATGGAATAACTTGTGGACAACTTGATTGAAAATGTGGATAAGGGAGAGAAGATATGGACGATGCTCCGATTCGAGTAATTCTGCTCCGTGATGCTGACAAATGTGCCTCGAATGAGGCATTAATTGAGGCTAGGAACAAATTTACTATTGAAGAACTCGAAATTGAATACGAGAACTGGTTTAACGATCTGGGAGAATGATAGGAATTTCACAGAAGAACTCCATCGCATCTTTGGATGGATTGACTCAATTAAAATTATAAAAAGAATATCGGCTCCTTTCGCTCTTTATACAGTTTATTTAGTCGCATTGCAGCGTCTTTGACTAGACCGGTTTTCATCGTTCTGGCGTTTTGTGGACAGTTCTTGATGCAGGCACAACACGTGATGCATTTTTCCGTATCAATCAAATTACTATTTTTTGAATTGATAGCCCCAACAGGACACCCTTCTGCACAAACTCCACACTGTGTACACTCATCACCAATTGCTATAAAATCAACACTCCATAGCTTCGTAATTCCTCCATTGGGATAGTTGCCAGGTATATTTATATCAGAAATGTGATCAACTGATGAAACAGATAGCAGTTTTTCATTTATTTCACGCCCAAATAATTCTGCGTGATTTAAGTCCCTTGCATCAGGACGGCCTTCGGCTGTTGGCGTTTCGGAACTAGAAAAGGAGTGTTCTCCAATATATGCTGCACAGGCGATCGGTATACATCCACGCTTTGTCATAATATCTTTAAGCTCAAGTAGTGCATCGTCATACACACGATTTCCATAAACGACGATACATACAGCAGGTGTATTACGAGCTTTAATCGCATGCAGCCATTCCATTAACAGTGCCGGCACTCTTCCCATATAAACTGGCACACCAACAACAAGTAATTCTTTGTCCGATGTTTGTAATGGTTGTTTTCTTGCATCTGGGCTGGTAATATCTATTAATTCCACAGTGCTTTGATTAATTCCTCGCGCAATACCTTGAATAATCGCTTTTGTAGTCCCAGTAGGTGAAAAACAAACCAGTTTCAGTGAGTGTATTTTCATTAGAACTCCTCCATTATTCTAAGTTTGTTCATTTAATAAGTCTTTCTTGAAGTATAATAATACAATTCCTGTAATATTAATAGGAGTCAAATTATACTGGTATAAATTATGATAGACGGGATTGATGATAATCGCTGAGGCTTGGCGCCAACCAAGTTTTTTTATATTTTTGGCGGGGATTATTTAAATATCGTGGCAGGAAATTGTTGAAAGATGTGGAAGTTGAATGAGTAGTGAAATTAAAAGAACTAGTGGTGCACTTTGAGGCATACAATGACAGCGGGTTGCTATTGCCTGGGCAATTGTCAATTCTTATTTTCAAGTGAACGAACGTACACTCGGAACGGGGGTATTAATAAAGATGCCTATCCCAAAATTAAAGCAAAACAAAGAACGTCGGCAAAGACTCTTGGAATGTGCTATTGATCTTTTTATTGAAAAGGGATATTTTAATACTTCAGTCCGCGAAATAATAGCTAAATCAGGTTTTGGAACTGGTACCTTTTATAATTACTTTATTGATAAGGAAGATATTTTAAAAACGCTTCTGGAAGAATTCGCGGATCAAATTATTTCAAGCGTCTGCTGCTATTACACAACCGAAAAAGATTTGTACAAAAGATTTATAGAAACAAAACGTGTGACCATGGAAGTCTTCGCCCGGAATGAGAAACTGTCAGAAATATATAGTCGAGTAGCGGGCACAAGTGAAGCCATTGACAAATGCCTGAAGCAGTTTGAGGATAAGTTAATTGAGTTTTATATCAGGAATATTGAATATGGCATTAAGAAGGGCGCTTTTAATAACGTTTCGGTCTCTCCGATCGCCCACGCCATACTTGCAGTAGAAAAATTCCTGTTGTACAAATGGATAGTATTAAAGGATATAACCAACAAAGAAATGGTAGAAATGGTCGTATCTTTCCATGAAACCCTTGCTAAAGGTTTAGTCGACAACAAGTAGATATTAATGAAAGGGCTTTTGTTCTAGGGAGGGTTCAAACTAAGGTCCTTATTATTTTAATGAAGAAGTGAACGTTCAAGAGAGGTGTTATAAATGAGGTTAACTCCAGCAGATGAACTGACCAGGCGGATTACCCCATTGCAAAAACTGTTGCAGCAAAAAGGCGTTGACGGCGCGTTAATCATGGATAACGCAGATTTGTTTTATTTTTCAGGCACCGCCCAGCGTGCCCACTTGTTTATTCCTGCCGAGGGCAGGCCTTTGTTGATGGTGAAGAAAAGCTTTACCCGTGCCCAGGAAGAATCGGCGTTGGAAGATATCATTTCCTTGACTAAAGTGAAAGACTTGAGCAAAATGCTAAATGAGTATGGTTATAATAACCTTACTACCTTGGGGCTTGAGCTGGACGTATTGCCTGCGGCGCTGTACCTGCTTTTTCTAAAGCTATTTGAGGGTGCCCAGATTGTAGATATCAGTGGATTAATTCGTTCTGTGCGTATGGTTAAGTCATTCTATGAACTGGAGGTGCTTCGGGACGCCGCCCAACTTAATTACACTCTATTTTCCCGTGCCAAGGACTATTTGAAAGAGGGTATTACTGAATTAGAACTGGCGGGTCAGCTGGAGAAGGTGTATCGCCTGGCAGGACACTCGGGCACGGTAAAAATGCGGGGATTTGACCAGGAAGTTTATTATGGCCACATATTGTCCGGCACCAATGGGGCTATACCCAGTTGTATGGAAAGTCCTACCGGTGGACCGGGAGTGAGCATTTCCTTCCCCCAGGGAGCAGGCTATAAAAAAATAGCCAGGAATGAGCCGGTTATGATTGATTATGTAGGGGTTATAGACGGTTATTTGGCAGACCAGACCCGGATATTTTGTATCGGTCAACTGCCGGATAAACTTGTACATGCTCATGAGACAGCTTTACTCATTCAAGAGGCCGTTAAGCAGATGGCTGTGCCGGGGGCAGTGTGCGAGGATATTTACTGGCATGCGATTAACATGGCTGCCGAATCCGGATACGGAGAGCATTTTATGGGCTACCCCGAGCCCGTGTCTTTTATTGGACATGGCATAGGTATAGAACTCAATGAATGGCCGGTGTTGGCCCCAGGTTTTAAAACGCCACTGGAGAAGAACATGGTCATAGCCATAGAGCCAAAATTTATTTTCCCCGAGGGTGTTGTGGGAATAGAAAACACTTTTGTTGTGGGGGAAAAAGGACTGGAAACATTGACTTTGTTTGATGAAAATATAATTTATCTTAAGTGAATTTCAATTTGGAGTCTATGTTAGCTAAGAACCTGTTGATTAACTGCTTGTATCGCTTTATAATTTGATGATAGGTATATTTGTAGTATGGCCGCCATATTTAAGTAAGTATCTTTTGTTGCTTGGAAGAACGGGAGGAGAAAGAAAATGCCCATCATGGAAATACTATCGCAGAATGCCAAAATGTATGGACAGGAAACATGTCTAACTGAGATTAATTTGGATCTCCAGGATAGCCATAATGTCACCTGGCGTGAGTATGAACTGATTGAAAACAACCCAGCAGGCGAATACCGACGAGACATGACCTGGCGTGTTTTTGAGGAGAAAGCAAATCGGCTGGCCAATCTGCTGTTGAAGAGGGGGATAAAAAAAGGGGATAAGGTTGCTATTCTGTTAATGAATTGCTTGGAGTGGTTGCCGATTTATTTTGGAATATTGAAAACCGGAGCCATCGCAGTACCATTAAACTTTCGCTATACGGCTGAGGAAATAAAATATTGTTTGGGCTTGTCCGAAACTATGGCCTTGATTTTCGGACCTGAATTTATCGGTCGGGTGGAAATGATTTATGATCAGATACCCAAAGTAAAGACACTTCTTTTTGCAGGTGAAAACCGTCCTTCTTTTTCTGAAAATTATGACCGTCTTACGGCTAATTGCTCCTCTAAAGCGCCAGAGATCACGCTTACGGATGAAGATGATGCGGTAGTATATTTCTCCTCGGGGACGACGGGATTTCCGAAAGCAATTCTGCATACGCACCAAAGTCTGATGTCAGCATGTTATACGGAACACAATCACCATGGTCAAAAGCGGGAAGATAATTTTTTGTGCATTCCGCCGCTGTATCATACTGGCGCCAAGATGCATTGGTTTGGCAGTTTACTGTCTGGGAGCAAAGCCGTATTGCTTCGTGGAGTTAAGCCTAAATGGATACTCAAAACAGTTTCTGAGGAAAAAATTACGATTGTCTGGCTTTTGGTTCCCTGGGCGCAGGACATTCTGGATGCCATAGAAAGTGGAGATGTGAAGCTGGAAGATTATGATCTTGCCCAGTGGAAGCTGATGCATATCGGTGCGCAGCCGGTTCCACCGAGCTTAATTCGTCGATGGAAAAAATATTTCCCCGACCATCTTTATGATACGAACTATGGTCTGACCGAATCTATTGGTCCCGGATGTGTCCATTTAGGTACTGAGAATATTCATAAAGTCGGCGCTATCGGCATACCAGGTCACAATTGGGAAGTCAAGATTACCGATGAGAATGGATGCTCTGTAAACCAGGGACAAGTTGGGGAATTAGTTGTCAAGGGTCCGGGCATGATGAAATGCTACTATAACGACCCTGAAGCGACTGCTGCCGCAATCAAAGATAGCTGGTTGTTTACCGGAGATATGGCCCGGATGGATGAAGAAGGCTTTATTTATTTGGTTGACCGTAAAAAAGATGTGATTATCAGCGGCGGAGAGAATTTATATCCGGTACAAATTGAAGATTTTATCCGTGAACATAATGCAATTAAGGATGTCGCAGTCATCGGATTACCGGACGAACGCCTGGGTGAAATCGCGGCTGCTATCATAGAACTAAAACCGGGTTACAAGTGTACTGAAGAGGAGATAAAGTCATTCTGCGCTCCAATGCCTCGTTACAAACGTCCACGTAAAATTATTTTCGACGAAGTCCCGCGTAATCCCACCGGCAAGATTGAAAAACCACGTTTAAGGGATAAATACGGCGGATCAAGTTTAGTGGCTATTCAAACGGAGAGGTAAAATGAATAGATCTTTATGAAAGGGATCCGAATATTCGGATCCCTTTCATAGATCACCACGGAAGTGTTTTTTTCGAATTTGTATAAGCAGGATAATTATGGGTTAGAGAAGAAATACTAAATTATAAGTGCTAAATTATAAGTGTTAACTAGGGAGGTATTAAATGAAAAAGGCATTATTGATACTAATTACCCTGCTAATGGTGTCGATTGCAGGTTGTGCGTCCAAGGCACCTATAGCATCCCAACCCTCTGGATCTGGCCAAACACAAGGTCAGCAAAACCAGTCGATTCAACCAACTCAGCCAAATCAACCAGCACAACCGGCAGCACAAGTCAAGACCTGGAGTTCACCGCCAGCAATGCAAATTGACCAGAAAAAACCTTATCACGCTGTGATCCACACCAACCTTGGCGATATCAGTATTAAGCTATTTCCAGGGGATGCACCTAATACAGTTAATAACTTCATTTTCTTGGCGCATAATCACTTTTACGACGGATTAAAATTTCACAGAGTGATTAAAAACTTTATGATTCAAACCGGTGATCCGAACGGGAACGGCACGGGGGGTCCAGGTTATAAATTTGCTGATGAGTTATCGTCTAAACATACTTACTCCCCTGGAGTAGTGGCAATGGCAAATGCCGGGCCAAATACGAACGGTAGTCAATTCTTTATCGGTTCGGGATCCAATGTTGCTAGTTTAAACCAGAACCCTGACTATACAATTTTCGGTCAGGTAGATGGGGGCATGGATGTGGTTGAGAAGATTGCCAGTGTTAGAGTTGGCCCCAACTCTTCTGGCGAAGTGAGTTTGCCTCTCGACCTAGTGAATATGAAGACAGTGGACATATTGGAGAAGTAGGACAAATCAGGTGAATCCTGTAAAAATACTTGAAATATCCCATAATTTAGGTAATACTAAAGATATAATAATCGATAGCGACATTTCGATTGGAGGGTGTTAATGAAAATTTCGGTTATTCTAGGCCATCCTCAGAAGGGAAGCTTGAATCATGCGATTGCAGACAAAGTAGTTCAAACATTACTTCACAATGGCTATGAGGTTGTTTTTCTTGATCCATTAGCTCAGGCACATTGTCAGAAAAATGATGAGGAAGAGGCTTATAAATATTCTACTCTAACGGAAGAACGGTTTTTACGAAGAATTAAATAGAATGCAGTCAATTTTGAATACGTTTCTTACTCTCTTAAATATCAGACATTGTAGCTTATCACCTAAATAATACTTCACTGGTTGAAATTAACCGTTCATTCTTCGTGCTCTATCCCTTGTCCCAGGAGTAGATCTGTTTCATTGGCAGGGAGGGTTTGCACGTTTTTAAGCTTTCGTGCTATGGTTCGAGACTTTCTAGTTGCAGTTTCGATGGTGTTACTAGCTTCTTGAAGTTTCTTCTGCGTTTTTTCAAGGACCTCCACAAACTTACCAAATTCTGTTTTAACTGCGCTCAGTAAGGTCCATACTTCACTGGAGCGCTTTTCAATTGCCAAGGTTCTAAAGCCCATCTGCAGGCTGTTAAGGAGAGCCGCCAGCGTGGTGGGCCCTGTGATGATGACTTTGTATTCCCTTTG
The DNA here is from genome assembly GCA_001516045.1 of Desulfosporosinus sp. BRH_c37. Lineage (GTDB taxonomy): Bacteria > Bacillota > Desulfitobacteriia > Desulfitobacteriales > Desulfitobacteriaceae > Desulfosporosinus. The sequence goes on along the minus strand of LOEW01000256.1, from coordinate 3,994 downwards.
GAGGAGTTCACAAAGGCCTGGACGACGTAACACTTCGGCATATAAGCCTTCGACAGGTAAGAATAGTATTCCAAAATCCGTGGTGTTGGGGGGATCGATGTATTTGTCGCGAATGGTTTTTCCCTCGAGCTTAATGCGGTTTTCTAGGAACTTACCGAGTTCTTCAATGCGTGGGAGGTTGGCTTGATCCTGTGCTTCGATTAAGCGCTCATAATCTTCCATCGGGAATTTGGCATCGATCGGGAGCCAGATGATACTGTCATGACCATCCCGAGCGGGGAGACTAATAGCATATTCGACGCGATCGTTGCTTCCGGTTTTAGTTACCACATTCGTGGAATATTGGTCGGGGGTTAAGATTTGCTCTAATAAATTCCCCAGTTGAATTTCACCCCAAATGCCCCGAGTTTTAACATTGGTCAGGACTTTCTTTAAGTCTCCGACGCCGGAAGCCAAGGTTTGCATTTCTCCAAGCCCTTTGTGCACTGCCTCTAAGCGTTCACTGACTAACTTAAAGGATTCTCCTAAGCGTTGCTCAAGAGTCGCGCTGAGCTTCTCGTCGACAGTGGCACGCATTTGGTCTAGTTTCAGCCCATTATCTTTTTGAAGGAGCAGAAGCTGCTCTTCCACTGTTTTGCGTAACTGTTCTAATTTTTGATCATTCGTTTTAGTCAAAGAGCCCAACTGTATGGAGAAAATGTCTAACTGGTTTCGTTGTAAATTGGCGATTTCTGCCATACGCACCAGAATTGATTCATTAAAGGAATGGAGAGACTGATTAAGTTCTTCGCGGACTTGTCTGGCGTTCGAATTGGATTCCTCTCGGTTCTTGGAGATTTCACCATTGAAAAGTCGTTCATTACGTTCAAGATTTTTTTCTAAAGAAACGAACTTACTCTCAAACTGAACAAACGGGGTTCGAGATGAGCGAATTAATAAGATAATAAGTAAAATGGTTACAATGCCAACAAGAATGATTAATCCGATCAGTAACTGTTCTGTCATAAGAAATGTCCTCCTAATATGCAGTTCGCTTTTAATTAATAGTTTATCATACTGGGGAGACTTTTTTGTGTAAAGGATTATTTAGGATCGTTAAGACCAATGTTGATACAGTAGTTAGGCTGGTAGGTGTAGGAAAATTGATTCTTAAAAATATTGCGACAATTGTAATATAATTTGCAGGATTATTTATAATGTTAATAGAATTATCTTTCGTGTCCAACTTTTATAGTCGCAAGGGTCCGGTAAACAATAATATGTAACGTGGAGGACAAAATGAAAAATTTTAAAATAAATGTAACTTCACTTATTTTATTGGCTTTGATATTTGGCCTCGGGGGATTATCATTTTTTAACTATATAAAGACATGGGATCAATTAATTTCTAATTTTGAAATGCATATCTCTTCGCTAACTGTATCTTCAGGGTCAGAAGTCGGGATGTGGTTAAACGCTCATAAAAATGAAATCGAGGCAATGGCAAATACCCCACTGGCTGAAAGTTTGGACAAGTTGGACATTGTTTCATATTTAAACAAAGAAACTAAGCGTAATAAAGAATATGAGGAATTTTTCATAGCGGATAATCAAGGTAATTATATTTTAAATTCTGGTCAGACAGGAAGCATTGCAGACCGTGACTACTTTAAAAAGGTTATGTCTTCGGGCAAAACTGTAGTATCAGACCCCCTGCTTTCTAGGGGAAGCGGTAACCAAATTATTGTAGTTGCTGCTCCGATTATGAAGGGAAACCAAGTCGTCGGTCTTCTTGGTGGCAATGTCAACCTGACAGAACTTGACCAGATTGTAATGTCAGAAGGTGTCAGAGAAATCGGCTACGCTTTTCTGGTTGAGGAAGACGGTCTAATTATTGCCCACCCGGAAGAAGGCTTAATTATGACGTACAATGTGCTTAAGGAAAGAAATGCCTCGCAGAATTATAGTGAAGCTGTCCACAATATGATTCAAGGGAAAGCTGGGTTTACCCGGTATTCTATTCAAAGTGAGGACAAATATCTTGCCTATGCGCCCGTGCCAGGTGTTAAATGGTCTTTAGGAGTTACAGTTCCAGTAACCTACGTAGCAAATCAACTTCGTTATTTACCAGTCTACTTTATTGTGATGACGATTGTGTTTGGCATTATTCTAGCGTATATATTAAGTCGATGGCTTGTCAACCCCCTTACTGAGCTAGAAAAGTTTTCCACGGAACTTAATGACAATTTGCATAAAAAAGCGGAAAATTATCATCTTAATAGTCCGGTCGTAGAAGTGAAATCATTAGCAATTAACTTTCGGAAGATGGTGACTGCCCTTCAGGAAACTTTTGCTGAACTGGAAAGCTCGAAGTCCAACCTTCAAGGTGAAATTATCGAGAGAACTATGATTCAAGTAGATTTGGAGAGAAGTTACGAAGAACTTGGGGCATCAGAGGAAGAACTGAGGTTTAATTACGGAAAACTTCAATCTAAGGAAAAATTACTGAGAGAATCAGAGCGCCGATTTCGTTCATTACTTGAAAACGTAAAACTGCTTACAGGGATCATGGATAAGGACGGTAGCATAATTTTTATCAATGACTTTGCATTGGAGTTAACCGGGTATATGAAGGAAGAAGTGATAGGACATTCTTATTTTGATATTTTCGTCCCTGATAAAATAAGGGAAGCCGCAATCGATTGGTTTAGAGAGTCGTTAAACAACAAAAAAATCATTATTCATGATTTTGACCCTATACAAACAAAAAACGGAGAAGTACGATTTGTTAATTGGAACCATTCCCTCCTTTACGATTCTGAGGGGAATGTCTCTGGTGTAGCCAGTATCGGAGTGGATATCTCAGAGCGCAAGCAATTCCAAGAAAAACTCAAGCATATGAGCTTCCATGACTCCCTAACAGGCCTTTACAACCGGACGTACTTTGAAGAGGAGATGCGTCTGCTTGAAGAGGAGTGTTTTGCTCCCGTAGGAATGATTGTATGTGATGTAGATGGTTTAAAACTAGTGAATGATACTCTTGGACACAGCACAGGTGATAAATTACTTTGGCTAACAGCTGGTATTATCAAAAAGTGTTTTCGCGAGGAGGATAAAGTGTTTAGGATCGGTGGCGATGAGTTTGCGATTCTTTTGCCAAGAAGCGAATTATCAATTGTAGAACATGCCTGTCATAGAATCCGGAAGGCTGTCGAGATGTACAACCTAGAAAATGAGGAGTTTCCACTTAGCTTATCAGTGGGATTTGCAGTGAGCGGGAAAAGGACAGAGGATGTTCGCGATGTGTTTAAAGAAGCGGACAATAACATGTACCAGGAAAAACTTCATCGCTGTAAAAGCAGCCGCAGCGCTATCGTACAGGCCCTTATGAAAACACTTGAGGCTAGAGATTTTATCACAGAAGGGCATGCAGAACGATTGCAGGACATTGTGATTTCACTTGGCGTTGTTCTGGACCTCTCGGAGCGGAACCTGGCCGATTTACGTCTATTGGCACAATTTCATGACATCGGGAAAGTAGGAATACCAGATCGCATACTATTCAAGCCAGGACGTCTTACTGATGAGGAATTCAAGGAAATGAAGCGGCATAGTGAGATTGGTCATCGAATTGCCCATTCCGCTCCTGACCTGCAGCCTATTGCTGATTACATTTTGAGACACCATGAGTGGTGGAACGGTACGGGCTATCCTTTGGGACTTGAAGAAGAAAGCATTCCTTTGGAGTGCCGTATCTTGGCGATTGCTGATGCTTATGATGCCATGACAAGCGATCGTCCTTATCGGAAGGCCATGAGCAAAAAACAGGCCTTTGATGAATTAAACAAGAATAGTGGCATCCAATTTGACCCCCAATTAGTTCCGATTTTTATTAGAGTTAATAATTTTGATCCAAATTGTAAGACTCCCACTTCTACAAGTGGGAGTGATACACCTAATTCTGCTTCGGTGGTAGAGTCCCCCACCGAAGACTCGATGTTCAACTTTAGTTGAA
>LOEW01000255.1 GCA_001516045.1 Desulfosporosinus sp. BRH_c37 | reverse complement strand
TGTCTGACGCAAAATATCCAAGGCATCTTTGACTTGTTATTTTCTATCATATGCCTAATTAGGAGGAAAACCCTTGCATAAATCAAGCATAAAAAACTTTGCCGTCAGTGCCCGTAAGAAGCTGATCGAGCAAGTCATGCAAAAGGCCTTTCAAATAGGGATAACGGCCAAGAGTATTACAGAGTTAAAGCAAGAAGCGGGTCATATCATTCTTAACAACATCCCTCAGGAAAAGGGCTTTAAGCTACAAAGAGATAAGCTGATTAAGGAGATCGAGCAAAAAGGATACGATCAACTCATGGAGGAGGTTGCCTACACCTGGTTTAATCGATTTATTGCCCTGCGTTTCATGGAGGTCAACGACTACCTGTCCACAGGGGTGCGAGTCTTATCCTCTCTCGAGCCGAACAGAGCGGAGCCGGATATCATTAGGGAGGCCTTGAATGTCGACTTGGCGGTCGATCGAACTGCAATCTATAACTTTCAAGATAGAAACGACTCTGAAGGATTATTTAAGTATTTACTCATTCACCAATGCAATGACTTAAATAAGATATTGCCCTTTATGTTTGAAACGATTTCTGATTACACTGAACTGCTCTTTCCAAGTAATCTGTTGCAAGAAGGGTCAGTCATCCGTGATTTAGTGACTTCCATCCCTGAAGAAGACTGGAAAGAAGTCGAGATTATCGGATGGCTGTATCAGTATTATATTTCCGAGAAAAAGGATGAAGTCTTTGCAGATCTTAAGAAAAACAAGAAAATCACCAAGGAAAATATCCCGGCAGCTACCCAACTTTTTACACCAAAGTGGATTGTTAAGTATATGGTGGAAAACTCTTTGGGTAGATTATGGCTGGAATCCCATCCCAATGAGGAACTGAAGGCTCAGTGGAAGTATTATCTTGAGGAAGCTGAACAAGAACCTGAAGTACAAAAACAACTGGAAGAATTGAAAAATCCCGACCTTAACCCATTAACGATTACAGTTCTGGACCCTTGCTGTGGTTCAGGGCATATTCTCGTTTATGCTTTTGAGGTGCTGTATGAAATCTATAGAACTTACGGTTATATGGAAGAGGACATTCCTAAGTTGATCTTGGAGAATAATCTCTATGGTTTAGATATCGATGACCGTGCCGCCCAACTAGCATCCTTTGCCGTCATGATGAAGGCCAGGAGCAAGAGTCGAGGGGTATTTAGCGAGAAAACTAGGTTGAATATCTGTGCCATTCAAGAGAGTAATTGGTTGGGCAATGAGGTACAAGAAATTCTGGTGGATAGGGAAGCCACGGAAATTGAGCAGAACCGTGAGCGGGAGATTAATAGATATTTAGCTGATACCCTTAAGGATGCTAAGGAATATGGATCTATTTTAGAAGTACAAGAACAAGATTTGAAGTTTCTGGAGCATAGGTTAGACGAAGTAAAAAACAGCGCGGCAAGAGATTTATGGGAGGTTCCCTTTCGGGATGTTATCTTGGAGAAGCTGCCTCGGATAATTTTACAAGCAAAGATTATGGGTGCGAAGTATGAAGTGGTATGTACTAATCCACCGTATATGGGAAGCAGTGGAATGAATGCGAAACTGTATGAGTATGTAAAGAATAACAATCCCCACACAAAGTCGGATTTATTTGCAGTTTTCATCGAAAGATGTTTCCAGTATGCAAAACCAAATGGTTATATTTCCATGATAACAATGCAATCTTGGATGTTTTTATCAAGTTTCGAAAAATTTCGAGAGTATATAATTTCGAAAGGCATCATTAATCTGATACATATAGGTTATAATAGTTTCCCTGAAATGAACTCCTGCGTTGCACAAGCTTCAGCTTTTGTTTTAACTAACAAATGTAACCAAGGCTACATCTCTACTTTTTTAGATTTAAACAATAAGTATTCAACATCATTTGATAAGGAGAAAGCTTTTTTAAATGAAAGAAGTAGTTCAACTGCGTATCTAAAAAATGTAGAAAGTTTTTTAAAAATACCTGGTATACCTGTATCATATTGGGTGATTGACAGTATCGTTAAATCATTTGACAACGACAGTATCTACAGTATTTCTATATCACCAAGCCAAAATGTAACTGGCAATAATGCGAAATATGTAAGGTATTTTTGGGAAGTAAATAAATCCAAAATAGGTAGAGGAAAAAAATGGATTAATTATGCTAAAGGTGGTGGATATCGAAAGTGGTATGGAAATCTAATAGATGTTGTGGATTGGAGCTTAGAAGCACGTGAAAGTTATAGAAATGGACACGCTTCACAAATCATAAAAGAAGAATACTGGTATAAAAGGGCAATTACTTGGGGTCTAATATCTTCTATATTGCCAAGCTTCAGATTATTAAATGAAGGTGGAACTTTTGATAAAGGTGGTTCTTCAATAATAATTACTGATGAAAAGAGATTTAATTATATTTTAGGACTATTAAATTCTAAAGTAACATTGTCTCTGATAAATCTTTTCAATTCAACATTGAACTTTCAAGTGAGGGATATAAGAAATATACCATTAATTATTGGAAATGAGAATCATATCAATAATTTGGTTCAAGGTAACATAACGATCTCCCGTGTCGACTGGAATTCTCTTGAAACTTCCTTTGACTTTAAAGCGGATTCTCTACTTAATTATAAAAATGAAGCCGCTACCCTTGAACAAGCCTTTATCACCTGGTCCAACTTCACCCAAACTCAATTTATCCGTCTCAAGGCTAATGAAGAAGAACTAAATCGCAACTTTATTGAAATATACGGCATACATGATGAGCTTACTCCAGAGGTTGAGGATAAACATATTTCCATCCGCAAGGCAGATCGAGAGAGAGACATTAAATCCTTCATTTCCTATGCCGTGGGTTGTATGCTGGGCAGATATTCTCTCGATGAAGAAGGGTTAATCTTCACCGGTGGAAAGTTCGATCCAGAAAGATACAAAACCTTTAAGGCTGATGATGACGGTATTCTGCCAGTGTTAAGTGATGCCTATTTTGAGGATGATATCGTGTCTCAGTTTGCGGAGTTCGTGAAGGTCACTTTCGGGGAGAATACTGTGGCTACAAATCTCGACTACATTGCTGAAACCCTAGGCAGAAAGGCCAATGAATCCAGCAGAGAGTGCATCCGCAGGTATTTCCTAAAGGATTTCTATAAGGATCATGTCCAGATGTATAAGAAACGGCCGATCTACTGGTTATTCACGTCTGGCAAAGAACAAGGGTTTAACGTCCTAGTTTATATGCACCGCTATGACAGTAGTATGGTCTCTCGGGTACGCACGGATTACCTGCATCCCCTGCAAAATAAACTGGAGGCAGAGTTCCTGCGCTTAAATCAAGTGTTAGTGTCGGAAAACTCGCCAACCGAAAAGACCAAAGCAACGAAAAGGCTGAAAGTGTTAGCCAAACAGATGGATGAACTGAAAAAATACGATGAAGTGATTCATAATCTAGCGGATCAGCAGATTGAGATTGATTTGGATGATGGTGTCGTGGTCAATTATGCTAAGTTTGAGAAGGTGCTGGCGAAGATTTAATGACTGATTATGAGGATTGAGAAAGTGAATCCGGCGTGCTATGATTATACCAATAATTGGTTGGAACTTATACGCGGGGTCTGTGGGTGAACTTAGCACAAAAGGTGAAATTGAAGTTTTGAATGCTTTTTTTGTTAATATGTAGAAAACGGGTGAAACAATGAAAATAGACCAGATAAGAACCGCCCTAAGCGATAAATATCAGGCGCCCTGCCGAGACGGGGCCAAACGGCACATAATATTTTGGTACGATGCTGAGGGGGATTTTCAAGAGGTCATAGGTGAGTTGGAACTTGCAGAGGTGAAGCTTTGGAAATTGACAGAAACGAATAAGTTTCTTTCTAAATATACTCTTGAAGTCTTAGATCCTGACTCCCACTATCTGATCTATGCCGCGTTCGCTAAACCTGAGGATCCCGACAACTGGTTGTTAGACATCATGCTCTATTCCCACACGTTTATTGCCGACAAAATAGCCCTGATGATGGACGATCTTCATGTTGAAAATAGTGGATTAAGGCCCTTCTTTAAGAAGTACGAAAAGTTCTTTCAGAGTAAAGAACGGTATGCTCGTTTTGCCTCGTACTCCATAGAGGCTTATTCCGAGGAGACGATCAATATAGGGGTGTTGGGTGCCCTGGCTAAACGATCAACCCCAGATTTTGAAGATGCGTTGCGTGTCATTCTGATAAATTCTTTGCAAGAAGATGAAAATACTGTCTGGCAAAACATCGTTAAGTATGGTGTAGCTGATGGGTTTTGGAATTTGACCGAAAAATATTACGGCTATTTTGCCTTGGGAAAATCGTTGCAAGGTTTGCTGACCTTTTTCATCATCAATGCCCTAAGTAGCGTTCTGAATCGTACTCTACCTCCAGAATGGCAAGGATTAGTATCCGCTAAGCAGGCTAACTGTGTCGTTTTTTTAGATCATTTCATGCATCACAGTCTGGATTCCAAAGTTTACGACAAGTTGGCCGAGGAAATCGAGGCGGATCTTCACCTCGGAGAGTATCTTGAACAATGGGATATTCCAGACTATGAGCAAGTGGAACTGTTCCGAGCTGTTGATCGGTCCATAATCCTTAAACTGACGAACAGCCTACTCATCGGGTCCGAGGAATTTGCCCAATACAAGGAAATCATGTCTCTGCGTAAAACCAAGCATTACTACCCGGAATTTGAACCTTATTATGAAGCCATAACCTGGGCTGTTGAAATGGCAGCATTTAAGAAGAAATATAGGGCAGGAATACCTGAACGAGATGCCTTGACTTTTTTTGAGGCTTATACCAAAGAGTATTTCGTCATGGACCAAGCCTATCGAAAGTTCTGCGTGTCGTTTGATAAAGTGCGTCATAGTGACGTCTTGAAGCCTCTAAGTGCGGAAATAGAAAATCTTTATACCAATTGGTATCTTGCTGAATTAGCCATGAAATGGTCAACCACAGTGGCAGAAGAACTGACAACCTCCTGGCCCATACAGGGCCTGTCCCAACAAAAAGCCTTCTTCCAGGATACGATTCAGAAGGCTCTCTACGATAACAAAAAATCTTTTGTGATCATCACTGATGCCTTGCGCTTTGAAGCGGCTGAAGAATTGATGCAACGACTGAATACTGAGATCAAGGGTTCTACCGAGCTGCGCTGGATGCAGGGTAGTGTCCCATCTTACACCCGATTGGGTATGGCTTCTTTGCTTCCCTACAAGTCACTGACGATGCAGGGAGACGACATCCTGATCGATGGCCTCAGCACCAAGGATACCAGCGGGCGGCGAAAGATTCTTAAATTTTACGTCAATGATTCGGACGTTGTTTTATTAAATGACCTTATTCCGATGACCAGGGCTGAACTAAGAAACACCTTCAAAGGCAAGAATGTGGTCTATATCTACCATAATGTGATCGACAGTGTGGGGGACAAGGGCGACGAAAGCAAAGCATTTCAGGCAGTGGAACAGGCCTTTACTGAGATCCATGCGGCTATTAGAACGATAAACAAGAATCTTACAGAGGCTAATATCTATATCACGTCCGACCACGGCTTCATCTATCGACGCAAGCCCCTGGAAGAAAGCGATAAGACCACGAAGGGAGACACTACCCCGCTTTATACCAATAAACGTTTCCTGATTTTTGATCAAGAAATCGATCTACCGAGTACGATCAATATTCATTTAGATTACCTCTTCGGTAAGGATTGTGGGCTAACGGTTTGTGTTCCACGGGGAGATAACCGCTTCAAAACTCCCGGTGGGGGACAAAACTTTGTTCATGGAGGAGCTAGTCTTCAGGAGATCGTCATCCCTATGATTAAATATCGCAATGATCGTAAAAATGACGAAAGTATGTTAGTCAGTAAGGTGGAGGTCAGACTCACCAATACCTCTCGTAAAATCACCAACAGTCTCTTCAGTTTGGATTTCTTCCAAACTGAGAAGTTAGTAGACAAAAAAGTGGCAAGAACCGTCAAACTGTATTTTACGGATGAATCAGGCCAAAAGATTTCTAATGAACAGAGCATTTTGGCAGATAGGATTTTCGAGAAGGCCAGTGAGCGAACGTTCAAGGTGAGTTTTAATTTAAAGAGCTCCAATTATCATAAATCGGACAAATACTATCTGGTCTTGGAAGATCCTGATGAACCGATCAAAAAGATTTATGATAAAATTCCGTTCAATATCAGTTTGGGCATTGTCAATGAATTTAACCAATGAGTACGGCTTCACTGCCCTCATCGGACGACGGCGGTGAAGCTTTGCAGCATGGGTGTGTATTTCTGCCAATTGTTAAGGCTTTTTCATAACTTGTATTTCCAAATGACGTGTGAATACGGCTATTGCACCGATCACTCCTAAAAAAGTTATGATCGCACCTGTGGTATTGGCATTTCCGCCTCTCCCTCTATCACCGACCAATCCATTCGCGTGCACAGACTTCCCTATAGAATTCCTGTCTAATCGGTTATTCTTATCGAATTGGCCACTAATCTTATCGGTCGGCACTTGTTGCGAGGTACTGATGCTCGCTCCTATCTGCGCTATTTCGGTGCTGAATTGACTTGAAAGTAATTGAGTACCCCCCAGTAATAGGAACAGAGCTAATGCAACTTTGGCCCCTACGATAATCGTATTTGATGCTTTCACATTGAATACCTTTCTCATAAGACCCATTATCCACTGTCCATGAAACCCAACATGAACGCCTACGATTACAAGGGTCAGATAGGAAACATCAATATGCAAGCCGTGAAACGCCCGTTGGTTCACAAAACCTAACCCAGGAAATAATACTTTTGAGATCATAAGTCCACTCACAATAGTAAAAGCCATCGAGATCAAGAGCAAAATATTAATGACATAACCAACGCGAGTTTTACTTGGCAAGGCACGGTCAAACAATCTTTGTGTAACTTTTATAACCCATTGCGAGTTAAGTAGGATATGCACTAAAAAGATAGCTCCTATTCCTAACCCCATTATTTCGTGGAAGGCTAACCCTCCAAAAACTCGTGTATTATAAAGCAATGCGAAGATTAGAGCGATAAAGATATCCAGTCCTAATTTAAAGTGATCATTTTTCAAAATGTTACCTCCATCTATAAAATATGATTATCTCTCTTGCCTCACCCGTCCTTAGTTTTTACTCCTAAATAATAACAACTTACCTTTATGATTATAGTGTATTTTCCTGAAATAGTACTGAATGACACCTGAAAGTTCGCTGAATAGAGAATACAATTAACAAAATATTTCTAAAATTATGTTGAAAAGAATACTTAATAGAAGTATAATATAGGAAGATAGTCCTGTTTTTTGGAATATTCGCCTATAAAGAAATCATTTAAATCAGGGCAAACTGCTCGAAAGAGTGGGACGCAAAGCCAAGGGTCTAAATTCCTTTAATAGGAACATGACAGCCTGGTTGCTTTATAAACTTATGTTATGTAAGCAGCCTATGAATAGGGTGCTAATTTTTTTTTGTAATGGAAAGCTTGCGACGCCTTGAACTAATTCAGATGCTCGAATTATCATATGTTCTGCGATGGGGCAACAATTAAAGGTCATGGAGGCCATTCGTTCCACAAAATCAGGGCACATATAAGTCGGAATTGAACAGGTGGAGAGAAAGAAGGGTAATAAATATGAATTTGGTATTAGAAAAGGTACAACCAAATTCAGCTTTGGGAAAGACTGCAAGTGTAGATTTATTTGATGCATCAGGAATGTTATTGCTCCAGAAAGGTCAGCTAATTACGGAAGGGATAAAGGTACGCCTAAAAAAAAGAGAAGTTTATATTCTTCATAATCAGAGAAATGTAAGCTTTTCGGAAGCACAGAAGGTGAAAACTTTTCCTAAAGATGTTTACATCAAATTAGTGGGTTCTTTATGGAGCATTTATCATGACGCAAAGCTTGTCAAGCCTGAGCAGATTCAAAAGACTGTAATACTGGTAGAAACGATTCTTGAGGAACTCCAGACGCAAAAATTTTATTTGGATTTTAATGTGATTCGGCTAGATATGGAGAAATTTAAGCAACACGATTATAGTACGTTTGTGCATGTAGTGAATGTCGCCTTGTTAACCGCCCTGACGGGAATATGGATGGGATATAAGGAGAATAGCCTCAAATATTTAACCTTGGGGGCACTACTTCATGACTTGGGAAAATTACAAATACCAAGAGAAATCTTAAATAAGCCAGGGAGTCTCACAGATGAGGAATTTAAAATCATTAGAAAACATACTTTTCTGGGAGAAAAAATGTTGAAAAATTCGCGTTTGTCATCCAGTGTCCTAGCGATGGTTAGGGAACACCATGAACGTTGGAATGGGAAGGGGTACCCCCTCGGTTTGTACGGGAAAAGTATCCACATAAATGCTCAAATTGTCGCCGTTGCGGATGTTTATGAAGCATTAACGGCGGATAGGCCTTACCGTAAAGGCTTACCACCTTATCATGCTCTCGAAATGATAATTTCTTGGTCAGGGATTGATTTTAACCCAAAAGTTGTTCAAGCCTTCAGAGAATCTCTCATACTGTACCCAGAAAATGCTATTGTTACTTTAAATACTGGCGAAGTAGGGGTTGTAGTTGCAGTACCGACTCAAATGCCAACCAGACCGCTTGTTCGTATACTATTTGACAGTAACGGAAGGTTTCTCAATCGAGAAACATATGTTGACTTGCTACAAGAATTAACTCGCTTTATTGGTCGTATAGAGTTTAAAGAAGACGGGTAAATATAAGCGGATGTATTAATAATTATCTCCAATCCGTTTTGAAAGAATTAGGGGGTTTTTAGATTGATTAATAATGCAGAAGAATATTTAACGAGTGATAATCAGAGTGATAATGTTTTGAATAATCTCATTAAAGTTGCGCCAATCTTTCAACACGCAATGGCTAATGATTCTATGATCGGAATTACAGATAGAGAGAAGTTTATTGGTTATATTCCAGGTACAATAATGAAGATGGATCAGGATATAACTGGTATGACAATTCCTGAAGGAGATGCTATTTATGAAGCTATGCGTACAGGTAAGGTTTGTTCAATAGTTGTACCGAAAGATGCCTTTGGTTTTGCTTTCAGGTCCACAGGCGTTCCAGTTAAAGATCATAATGACAAAATAGTTGGAGGCGTTGGGATAGCTTATAGTATAGAGAATCAAAATCTCTTGGCTGATACAGCTCAGACTCTATCTGCAGCATCTCAAGAAATCACAGCAACTACTCAAGAACTGTCTGCGACTGCTCTGCAGTTATCGGATGATCTCCAAGATGTAAAGTCTTCTGGAGAAAAGGTATTGGAACAAATTAATAAGACTGATTCCATCCTAAAATTTATTAACGATATCTCAGCAAATTCAAATCTATTAGGACTCAATGCTGCGATTGAAGCGGCCAGAGCAGGAGAATTAGGACGTGGCTTTGCTGTAGTTGCCGAGGAAATTCGTAAAATGGCGATCAATAGCTCGACCTCTATCAAAGATATTAAAGAAATCATTAATTCCATTAAAGCCGAATCTACCCGTATGATTAATCGAGTGATAGAAGCATCAGAATTAGGCGAGAGGCAAGCCGCAGCTTCAGAAGAGATATCCGCATCTATGGCTGAACTTGCCGTATCTGCCGAAAATATTAACAAGGTTGCCATGATACTATAAAGAAGTTCACGTTTTTTTAACGGATCTAAAAAGTGTATAAAATTTGTACTGGGAAAGTATGAAGGAAAAGGTCGGGCATGATAAGGAGAAAATGACAGAGTTTGACGAATAAATATTTAATGCGTTGGTTGAGAAGATAGAAATTCTCACACTAATGCATTTTGTTTTTTGCCTGTAGGCTAATGCCATTATTTCCTTTTGATTAACAGCAAAACTGGAGAAACGTCAGCGTAGGCTAGACTATTGGACAGCGTTTTTGACGAGTAAGACCTTCCCGCCAGTTTCCTTTGGCACGAAGGAAATTATAAGAAACGGAGACCATTTCCACAAAGAAGCCCTGGGGCAGTTAAGTGATTTTCTGGGTAGGCCTGAATTTGTAGAATTAGAGTAGCCTCATAAAGTTTGACCAATGATTTTGACGCTGGAATAAGCGTCCTTTTTGTTTGTAAAATATTGGACTTTCGATTTAAAGGCTAAAAGCAGAAAATTATTGAAGGCTTTCAGATTTACTGGAAGCCTTCTAGATTACCGTGATCATTCATTAATTTCTTGTCAAGATATTTGTAAGTCAAAGACTTATAAGTCCATAAACCATTGCCCCTGCTGCTAAAGCATATCCTACAATAGTTTCAACCATTTTGAAAATAGGTAATTGGAACATTGTTGCAATTCCAGTATAAGACAACCATATCATTAACCCCAAGCCAATCCCTTTTGACACATAGTACTTTTTCTTCCCATATTTCATAATATAACTAAAAATAATTATATATGTTCTCCATGGATTTTATTCGTTGGGTTGAGACATCAAGTGCGCGTTGTAAAACGGCGTGAATATCAGGGTCTTTCGATTTAGCGACATAGCTTTTAAGGAAGCACACGGACATACTTTCTGCGTAATAACTCGACCACAAATTGCCAACTTCAGAAGATAATGGCGGAATGTCAGCCAAATTGTGTTGTACAGTTCCCATTGGGACTTGTTCTGCTTGGCTTTGATTAGCTTGTTGTGCATTGTTCAAGGGTTTAACAACTCCTTATATGTAAATAGATACTGAATTATACTTTATTTATACTTTCCCAAAATAGGCGTTTAAATGATATCTAAATATCCATAAAGAACCAGTTTGTAAAACCACTTACTCTGAGTAGTCAGAATAAATGGCTTTTAAAAATCCTTAATAACTAATCTTGAAAATCGGTTAATTGTAACTGTACAGAGTTAAGTGAATTTATAGCTTGTTGAATCTTGTTTTTATTATCTGGTCTTTCTGCAGAATTAAGTGCATTTTGTAAAGTGTTAACAGTAGATTGTATTGATGATATGCTTAGAGTAACTTGTTGTTTTGCTTTTCCTGACATTATTTACTCCTCCAATATAAATATTTCTAAAATAGTATCTGCACAAATTTGATAAATATTCAGAGACAACGGATGGTGATAATGCCCATATTGTTTTTCATGATGCCGTACATACATCTGTCCCTTAGCAGAATTCTGTAAAAAGAAGTCAAAAGTGAGATGAATATTTGGACATAATGATAAGTGAGATGGCTTTATGAACAAAGACCTGCTAAATGATCTAATCTCGAAATCCTTAATCTAGATTCTGTTTGGTAGCTATTAAATCTATACTCTATACTGCATCCTCGTGAAATTTGTTAGCCTTAAGGTCAAAAAGGATGATGATAATGGATACACTTTTATTTGGCATATCTGGTCTTCCGTTAGGAAACGGTTTCACTAAATTTAGTTATGCTAGTGGGATAGACTATGCTAAGTCAATAGGGCTTGATGCAATGGAGCTTCTTTTTGTCAGAAACGTTAATGTTACGGATAACAATAAGGACCTCATATTACAAGCCAAGTTGAAAAATAAATTTTATTTATCAGCACATGGCTCGCACTACATAAATTTAAATGCAAATGAATCGGATAGACAGGAACAATCCATAGAAAGGATCTTAAAGGCTCTGGAAGGTTTGTCCAAAGTTGGAGGGAGGAGTCTAATCTTTCATCCAGGTTTTTACTTGGGAGACTCCAAAGAGGAAACGTATTACACCATAAGGGACAATTTATCGTGCCTTCCCCTCACTGGTATAGATTATAGATTAGAGACAACTGGAAAGGGGACGCAATTCGGCACACTTGAAGAACTAGTGTCTTTATGTAAAGAAATTAGCTCGTGTAAATTGTGCATTGATTTTTCACATATACACGCAAGATACAATGGCAAACTAAAAGGGTTTAATGATTTTGCGATAATACTTCAGTATGTCTCAGATGAACTCGGAAAATCGGCTTTGGAAGACTTACATATTCATATGGGAGGAGTAAATTACAATGAAAAAGGTGAGCGGAACCATCTCCCATTGCTACAAAGTGACTTCAATTATGTGGATTGCCTGAAGGCTATAAGGTATTTTAACGTAAAAGGTTGTATAATATCTGAAGGTCCAATGGTGGAAAAAGATGCACTATTACTAAAGAAAACCTTCGAAAGGCTTTGAATGAGATTTAAAATGTACCCTATAAAATGGACAGCAGGGGTTTTCAAAACCCTTCAAAACAGACAGTGGATTTTTGAAACCCTTTACTTCGGACACATAGAGTTTTCGATTATTTGTGGGGCTCTGCCCCACGCCCCGAGGTTTACCGCTTTGGTTTCCAGGGAGGCAGTGATGGGATATCAAAAACTCGTATTGTCCGAAATATGGGGTACACATTAATTGAACAATTCAATAGGACCACCTACGTCCGACGAAACATATTTTAACGGTTTGGGAAGATAGTTTTAGGGTAGGGTGGGCGCAAGGGAACATATCGTATATGTAAATGTTACCAATGCCGTTGGTAATCTTTGCTATTAAGGACTGCCGGGATAGCAGTTAAAATGATTATTAAAGGATTGATCTTTTATGGGAGTATCTTTAGAGAAACTTATTAGCCAAATTGATGTTCTAGACGTCCGTCTGGTTTGCGAGAAAATAGAAGAGCAATGGACTATTAAACTGATACGAGTGACACCTTTTGAACCGGAACTGAATAAACCAGAATCTTTAGAGTATCCTTTCCACCTATTCTTGAAAGTTAAAATGGATGGGCCGAGATTCATAAATTTTATGGAGGAGTTACAGCTAGAAGAAGGCATTAGCGAATTGGAAGGCCGAGTAATTAATCATAAGAAACTACTTGTAGATCCGAACGTTACTCATATTCATGGAAATAGAATTTGGGGTGTATCGAAAAATACTTTGCCTATGTGGCATCTTACGGGTAATTGGGAAAATTCTTATGCAAGCTATTACAAAGACTCCCCAGCCCTTATCAGTTTAGGAGAAGATCCTTTTTTTCCAAGTGAAGGAGATGCACAAGCATGGTTTTTGTTCAATTCACCTTGGGACCGTGCAAAAACATACCCAATAGTAGAATAGGCTCTTTTTGACAATAGAGCCTATATCACAGATATTGATATAAGAGCGGATAATTATGTAATTAGATGTAAGGGAGAACTACTATTCTCTTGCAAGATCGAATTATATACGTCACAATTACAACTATATAGTATTTGTGCCAAAGAAGTTAATTCAATTAGCATACTGGGTAAACCAGACAAGATATCTATTTTCTTAACTTGCGAGGGAGAATGGCTTGATAGGAGAGATGTTGATATAACTCTACCCAGCTATTTTCAACCAAGTGATGTTATTCATAACTCTGATGAAACACTTGGAATTAATGAGTTAGTATCACGCCATGGAGAAAGCAAAATACTTGAGTTCATGGAGAGACTCGATACTTCGAAAGCTGAAAAGAATCGGTTACTTCAAAACTATAGTTGCATTTGCAAACACAGAAGGCGGAAGAATACTGTTAGGAGTTAATGACGATGGTATCATAACGGGTGTAGAACCAAAAGGGTTGAGGGAGCAAATACAAGATCTGATTGAAGTATATGTAGATGGTTCCCCTTCCGTCGATTTTTCACAGCACATAATTGATGGTGAAAAAATCCTGGTAATCCAAGTCCATGAAGGAACGGATAAACCATACGCTCTAAACTTTGACAGGAATAAACCACAATTTTATGTAAGGCGAGATGCATCAAACAGATTAGCTAAACCAGATGACATTAAAAGAATGTAAATAGGATGTATAAATATCGCGATTGAGCGTGGTACATATTTTCAAATGCATACCTCATCCTCGACAGAAGTTTCCTAACCCCTTTTGATAAATAATTCATCGAATGAGAAGTATACATGATTAAAAACTCATCGGTCTTTTCTTCAGAATACTCTTAAGATTAGAGCTATACTT
The DNA here is from genome assembly GCA_001516045.1 of Desulfosporosinus sp. BRH_c37. Lineage (GTDB taxonomy): Bacteria > Bacillota > Desulfitobacteriia > Desulfitobacteriales > Desulfitobacteriaceae > Desulfosporosinus. The sequence continues at coordinate 5,014 of LOEW01000255.1, read as the reverse complement.
GGGGTATGGGTTACATTTATTATTCCAGCAAATGTATGACTCTCGTTGCGCTGACGCGTGCACAAGAGTCGGCGTATATTACTAGCTATGGTTCGGCGTCTGAATTTTTGGTGTGACGCTAAGTCAAATTTGGGTACTAACTCCATTGTGGAAAGTGGGTAAGAATCATGTCTTGGTATAGAAAAAAAATAGATTCTACAAAAAAGGATAAGTTGAAAGCTGAAATAAGCGTTATTCTGGAGAAGTACAAGCCCGCTATACTTAACAAGTTGGAAGAATTCAACAACATGGATGGCTTGAAAACTATAAAATACATTCGGACATGGACACTTCTGAGAGAAATTGAACGTACCCACTTAATCAAGAAACTTTTAATCTTGTGGCTTTCCGGGATCTTTAATTTTATTTTGAAATGGGTTAATAAAGAAATAGTGTTAGAGACATTGGACGAGAAGAGGCATACCAAAGAAAGAATAACAAACAATGAGAATTTAAAGAACAGGGCTCAATTAGATGCTTTGGACAGGGTACGTACTCTGGTTGTAGAAAATATTGAAGATTCCAAGGCAAAAGTTCAGGTTTTATACAGTAACTAGTTTCATGTAGAGAGCTAAGCAGACAGTTTGAATAAAGATGTAGTATTTTTTCTGGATTGTTTGTAGAGAGGGGAAAAATATGAGTGAAGAGATTTCGCAAGGTAAGATGATGCAAGTCCTCGATTGGTCTTATGACAAAGCTATAAATGGTGTTCCTGGATTAGATTCGGCTCAAGAACTTGCCGAGGATTACTTGAAACAAAGTGGTTCATTAAAAAGTAAAGCTAATTCTCTGATTCGTTGGCAAAATACTAAATGTGCTACATCAGGTTTTATATCGGGGCTTGGGGGAATAATCACCTTGCCTGTCGCTATACCTGCAAATATCGCTAGCGTCATGTATGTACAGATTCGGATGATTGCAGCAATTGCATATATGGGAGGGTATGACATTAAGGATGATAGGGTTAAATCGCTTGTGTATGTATGTTTACTGGGAAACGCTAGTAAAGACATTTTAAAGGAACTTGGCATTAACATAGGGACTAAATTAGCTAAATCAGCAATTGAAAAGATATCTGGACAAGTCATTCTTAAGATTAATCAAACCGTTGGATTTAGATTAGTCACTAAATTTGGCACAAAGGGTGTAATTAACCTTGGTAAGGCAGTGCCTCTAGTCGGTGGAATTATTGGGGGAGCGATGGACTTATCATCAACGAATATTATGGGAAATGTCGCTAGGGATACATTTATTTATTGAATTTGCAGATGCAAAGGAAAAGATAAATAAGCCGCGCTTAGGCATTCTTGTAGTTCCTGGAGACCATCCTTCATTAAGGGAAAATTTCCTAGAGAGGTTATTTACAGAAGATTATTGACATTGCTTAGAATTGACTTTATACGTTAGTCATTCTTGAAGCAATTGCCTATAAATGTGAATTCAACACTTCTGGTGGAAGCAGGAACAACACTTATGAAGTCCCTTCCTCTGAATCGGCTCTGGGTGATTTTATTAAGCTTTCTTGGTCGCCGAAAATTACGAATGGTTTTTTTCTAAGGGCGGAAAGCCTCTACAATTTTGCTTCTCATATAGATAGCCTTGACGACCCTGACGTTGCTTATGAACCATATGGAGGAAAATCACTACATAAACAGTCACACGGAGAATCCTTCTTGTCCGTATTCGCCAATAGGTTTGGAAAACAAGGGATTTATCTTTTAGATGAACCCGAGGCAGCTCTTTCCCCAACTCGCCAACTCACTTTGTTGAGAATTATTAGGGATCTGGAAACAGAGGGTCAATCTCAGTTTATTATAGCGACACATTCTCCAATTATTCTCGCTTATCCAGATGCACAGATTCTTGATTTCGATTCTTCACCGATTTCTCAAACAACGTACGAAGATACCTCACATTACCAGATTACCAAAGGCTTTTTGGAAAATAGAGGTCGTTATTTGCGAAAGCTCTTTGAAGATTAAGCTCCATCGTCACACCCTTGATTTTTAATTTTCTGCTGCAACAGAGGATAATGGTAGAATTAGTACAAAGGAAGGCCTTCGAACTAAACTTTACAGGCACAAATAAGAAAAGAAAATAATTACAAAGTAGTGGATTAAGAGGTAAAGTGTATGGTATTTACTGTTGAGGACAAAGCAAGAAATATCATTGAAAAAAATGGGGGGAATTTGATTATTAAAAAAGAAATCGCCTACAGTTGAAATGGCTTTATCAACAGACTCTGGTCAGAGGCTGGTAACAAAACTAAAAGCACAAAGTTCTATGATGAGTATCAACATCAGGGAATAAAAATATTTATGGATAAAACTTTGAATGTGTCGAATCATATTCAAATTGATTTACAATCAGATCTCCCTTTATTGGAACCATCATTTACAATTAATGGAGTGTCTTTTTAAAAAATGGAGACCAATCTCCGAGAGAATCCTCCTGCTGGTTACGCCTTGCTAAGTTCAAGAAGGTGTGAAATAACCGACTTGATATGACCTAGCCAGAAGTCAAGTAGCGAGTGAATTCCCCTCTTTCCAAAAGAAGGCCCCTTTCGAAGGTTGGTTGGGCGGTGACATGACGAATCAACAATCGGAGCGTTTTTATGGGCCAGGTTTTTCCTGGCCCTTGCATCACAGTTAGTAAATTCCAGACTGGAGATTTCTGATGGGAATTCACACTACGGATTGATACCATCAAGCGGATTCCCAATGTCAATTCAGCCGTCACACGAGATGGACGTGGTGCCCGCTCATTGCGAGTTCAAAGCGACTGACCAAGAGAGGGAGGTCGGCATGAAAAGCGGCTTCCATGAGTGAAGGTTGGATAGGGGAAGAGGCTTTAGGGATTTCTGTCTATTGTGCGTTAAAGTATCCGGGCGATTTCAAGAAGGCATTGATCACTGCGGTGAATTCCCATAGAATGGATAGAGAACGTTGAATTAAAAGAAGTTTTGATGCAAATAGCAGATGATTTGCTGATTACACATTAGAAGGGCGTGGAATGGTGGGAGCGTTATCCAGGTTATTAGGGAGGTGTTCGGGTGGCCATTACTTATAAGAAGTGTCCAAAATGCGGATCAACGAATTCAGTTAATATTATTTACGGCATGCCAATTTATGAGCTTTATCAAGAAGCCAAGCGGGAAAGGTTAAACTGGGCGCTTGCCTTCTTGAACGGGATAGCCCAGAATACGTCTGCAAAGACTGTGAGATTATGTGATTCCCTTCGGATTGCTCTATTCTCCAAACCCCTCACCTCAAGTCCTTTCATTTATTCGTGCCGTTGTACAGGTCTATGAATTGGGTCTGTAAATTTAATTTCAAGAAAGAGTTCATGGAGCAGATTGTTCCATGAACTCTTTTTACGGTTGGTTATAACCTGAAGGTTTATACTGGTGAACATATAGAGACTTCTGTATAAGCTCAATTATTCTTATAATGATAAAGAGGTGGAGTGAGCAACCAGCACTAACAAATTTAAAGTTTGGTAACCCTTTACAAGCAAATAAGACAAGTGTAGAATATCGATAATAGACAGTTGTAGAATATAGGGGGGATAAGGTTTTGGGTGCCATGAAAAGACTTCCCGATACGGAATTTGAAATTATGAAGGTTGTATGGGCAAATGAGCCGCCGATCACTACTAGTATTATCATGGAGCAGTTAGGAAAAGAAAAGGAATGGAAGGCTCAAACGATTATTACCCTGCTGTTGAGGCTGGTGAATCGTGGTTTTATCAGGACAGAAAAGCATGGCAAAGAACGCACATATTTTCCAATAATAAAAAAAGAAGACTATCTGAAGTTTGAAACTGGTGACTTTATGGAAAGGTTTCACGCAAATTCTTTTACAAGTTTGGTTGCCACGTTATATAACGACAGAAAACTTAGGGACAGCGAGCTTGACGAATTAGTAAAGTGGCTAAAGGAAAAGGGGGATTGACATGCAAATGTTTTTTACCGCGTTGCTGAGATGTTCCGCTGCAATGTCGGTCATATCCATAGTCTACATGGCCGCTATGCCGCGTTTGTCCAAAAGGTATTCTGCAAAATGGCTGTATTATATTTGGCTGGTGGTTGTAATAGGCTGGTTATTTCCTTTTCGGCCCCATTTTGACACCAATTTATTTCCTTTTCAAATGCTGAAACTACAGATGATACAAACAGCATATAGTGGCGTTAATGAACCTCTAACGGTAATTACTAATCATACGAGCGCGGCATTATCTATTCCTTTATGGTGGGTAATCGCAAGTATTTGGGCTATAGGTGTGGTTGGGATAATAGCCTACAATGCTTGGCGGCATGGGCAATTCCTAAAAATGGTTAAGCGATGGAGCGAGGACATAACAGATCCGTGGACAATCAATGTTTTGGATACCTTAAGAACGGAAATGAAAATCGGAAGGCATATCAGCTTAAAGTTTTGTCCCGGAATCGCCAGTCCCATGATGATCGGGTTTTTCCGCCCTGTTATTTTACTGCCATCTATTAAAATTGCTTCAGATGAGTTGACACTCATTCTAAAGCACGAGTTCGTTCATCTGCAAAGACACGATTTATGGTATAAGGCTTTGGTTTTGCTGACAACCGCAGTTCATTGGTTCAATCCTGTAGTACATATTATGGCCAAAGCCATTGCGGTACAGTGCGAAATTTCTTGCGACGAACTGCTTTTAAAGGAAACGTGTCTCCAACACCGCAGGCAATACGGCGAAACCCTCATTGGTGTCGTCAGAAACTCAGGGAAGCTCCAAACCGCCTTGTCGACGGATTTTTATAGAGCGGGAAAAGGCATTCAAACCCGAATTTTTTATATTATGGACACAACGAAAAAGAAAGCTGGAATCACTATCCTTTGTGTGGCGCTTATAGCCATAATGGGGTCAGGAATGGCCATTGCTTCCGGTTCGGAAGTGATTGAAAATAACAATGCTGCGATGCAGGCAGAACGAGAATTAATTG
>LOEW01000254.1 GCA_001516045.1 Desulfosporosinus sp. BRH_c37 | reverse complement strand
CGCCTACGGCGATAATCTCCACTGGAGACTATCGTGGCAAATCGGACATCCCTGTCCGGTTGCCGGCAGTGTACGTCCTTGTACACTGCCCCGCTGTATGAAAGTGCTCTTCAGTCAAGTTTGATTACTGCTTGATCAAAGAAGATTCACTTTTGTAAGCGCGAAGTTCCGGGCTAGAGACGGGGACATCGGGAGGGGACCTTTGCTCAGTTGGTGGCTTCGCACGTCCGTGTGCACTGCCCCGTATCTGGGGTCGCTTACACGGAAGTTTGCTTTTCTGCTTACGTAAAGACCTCGCGCTCGTGTGACACTGCGTCCCGGGCTCGGGTTGGGGAACGAAACCGGATATGGAACGAGGAGACGGCATATTTCGAAGGTGTCTGAAGGCTCGTCGCTAGCCAAGTTTTCAATTATCAGGATTAAAACGCAATCTCTCGGCATAGAATACTAGGGTAGTAGAGCCGAGGGGGGGCGTAAAATCAATGGATCCTATAGACGAAGTTAAATTACTCAGGGAGCGTGTTGGGGAACTGGAGCAACGTGTTGAACATTTAAGAGTAAGCCGTCGAGTACTTATGAACCTATTAGAAAAAGTAGAACGCGAAAAGGTGGCTTTAGTCCATCACCTTGAAAAAGAAAACGTGCGATTACAACGTGATAATAAGCGCTTTGCCAAATGGATTTTTTCGAAGAACAGGGAAATAGTGGAACTCCAAGGAAAAATTGAATCATACCCGCAAAAAGCATGAGTTTACCGCTTGGTGACTTGTGCTTTTTAAATTAATGTGTATTATCAGCACTTTCCAATATTCGACCTAACTTTGTTTTTGGACTATGATGTTCGTGAATTAAAAGACAGATCACGGGGTTTAATCCCGCTCTCTGGGCTAAATTACAGCCCCAAATAGCGTGCTGAGAAGCGGTCTTTAAAGGTGTCGCAAAAACTGTGTGACTTTGTTCGAGTCGAGACCAGATGGATTGGGGCATTTTCTGCATTAGTACAATAAATATTCGATGCCAGAGGCGGTTGCATACCATAGATTTGCCACAATCATGGAGGAGTGCAGCAGCGAGAAGGTTTTGATAGTTAGAGGGAGTTAAAGCATTTTTTTCTTTCATTAAACTCTGTGCCACATCCAGAGCATGGCGCTGTTCAGACGGTGACTGCTTAAGAAATAATGAACAGGCCTCAGGGGGTAAGTTATCAAGTGCCCATGTGATTTCAGAAGAATCTAGATTGGGGAAAATTGCATGGATAAATTGATGAACACGATAAAACATATTTTGTCTCCTCCTGACCCCATAATAATGAACAAATTTCTATTTTTCAAGGATTACGAAATAATTAGATTCTGTTCTTTTTAAAATATTTCTGTTATACTAATTAGAAAACTATTGGGAAGGGAGCCAATCATGTATTCCAATCGTATTATCCAAGAAGCAGCACTTACATTTGATGATGTCCTTATTGTTCCTGCCAAATCCGAAATTTTACCTCGAGATGTTGATGTCAGTACCTATTTAACGAAAAGGATTAAGCTTAATATTCCGCTAATGAGTGCCGGCATGGATACAGTTACAGATTCTCGGATGGCTATTTCTGTTGCGAGAGAAGGCGGAATAGGGATTATTCATAAAAATATGAGTATTGAGCAGCAAGCCTTAGAAGTCGATAAGGTAAAACGATCGGAACATGGTGTTATCACGGATCCTATCTTTTTGCATCCGGACGACAGTGTCCATCAAGCCTTAAGGCTTATGGAACGCTATCGGATTTCGGGAGTTCCTATTACTGTCGATGGAAAACTGGTCGGGATATTAACCAATCGAGATCTGCGATTTGAGAAAAATTATGATCGTATGATAAGAGAGGTTATGACAAAGAAAGATTTAGTAACAGCCCCTGTCGGGACAACTCTTGAAGAAGCCCAAAAAATATTAGGTCATTATAAGATCGAAAAGTTACCCATTGTTGATGCAGCGGGAATGCTTAAGGGACTAATCACAATTAAAGATATCGAAAAAACACGTCAGTATCCAAATTCTGCCAAAGATGAAGGGGGTCGTTTACGGGTCGGTGCTGCCATCGGAGTCACTCCTGATACGCTACAACGTGCTGAAGCGTTGGTTAATGCCCGTGTAGATGTGCTTGTTCTGGATACGGCTCATGGACACTCCAAAGGGGTTATTGAAATGGTGAGGGTCTTAAAGGACCGTTTTCCTGAAACGCAGGTTATCGCAGGCAACGTCGCAACTGCGGAAGCAACTCGTGATCTGATCGAGGCAGGTGCAGATGCCATAAAGGTCGGGATTGGACCGGGATCCATTTGTACGACGCGTGTGGTCGCAGGTATCGGAGTACCTCAAATTACGGCCGTTATGAATTGTGCGGAAGAAGCTGATAAATATGGCATTCCCATTATCGCTGATGGAGGAATTAAGTTCTCTGGGGACATCGTTAAAGCCTTGGCAGCTGGTGCTAAAATCGTAATGATCGGAAGTCTTTTCGCTGGGACTGAAGAGAGTCCGGGCGAAATGGAAATTTATCAGGGACGGAGTTTTAAAGTGTACCGGGGGATGGGCTCAATCGGTGCTATGAAAGAAGGAAGCCGAGACCGATATTTCCAAGAAAAAGATCAAAAACTTGTTCCAGAGGGCATTGAAGGACGCGTTCCGTTTAAAGGACTCGTTTCAGAAACCATTTATCAAATGATTGGCGGTCTTCGCGCTGGGATGGGGTATTCCGGAACTGAAAATATTGAGGCATTAAGAACACAAACACGTTTTGTGCGCATAACCTCTGCAGGTCTACGCGAAAGTCACCCTCACGATGTGACAATCACCAAGGAAGCGCCAAATTACAGCTAAAAATATAAAGAAAACTTAGCTAGCGCCCACGCGCGCGCGAAGACACTGTCTTCGCACGAATTAGCCTTCTTGTTACACTTCATAGTATCTTAAGGGAGAGAGTTACTTTCTCCCTTTGTCAATTTTCTTTAGTCTAGGAGGTTATTATGAATCTTGCATATTGGCGCTATCTACTTATATTAAGCTTGCTCTTCATTATTTGGGGCGAGTTTTTTGTTTCGGGTGGCGTACTCAATCAACTGGCCTTTAATTTTGCAATTTTTTACCCGCTCGGATTTTTGGTGGGGTATCGTTATCCGCGTGAAAATATACGCTCTGCATACATTGCGGCCTTTTCATTTAATATTCTATCCTATTTGATTGCTAGTATTTCAGGAATTCCAATTGAAAGCTGGACGATGGTCGTTGTAGACTTTGTTAGTGTTGGCTTTTTTCTCAAGGCAGGAATGATTATCGGACAGCGTGCTCGATCAAAGGAGGTATAAGAATGAGAATCGTCATAGCACCTGATTCTTATAAAGGTTGTTTAAATGCCTTTAACGCTGCACTTGCTATGCGAAGAGGTGTTCAACGGGTTTATCCAGACTGTGTAATAGATATGATCCCGATGGCAGACGGGGGAGAAGGTACTGTGGAAGCCATACTTTGCGCAGTTCATGGAGAAAAGATTACGATCGATGTGACAGACCCACTTGGGCGGACGATAGAGGCTACTTATGCCCTGATTGACGAGGGTGAGACTGCGATTATTGAAATGGCTGCAGCTTCTGGGTTGACCCTCTTGAGTAATCAGGAAAGGAACCCCCGTGTAACGTCTACGCAAGGTACTGGGATACTAATCCGCAACGCCTTGGATCGCGGAGTGAAGAAGATTCTCCTTGGAATCGGGGGAAGTGCGACGAACGACGGTGGAGCGGGTCTGGCTGTAGCCTTAGGGGCTAGGTTACTTGATGCCCAGGGTAACGAGTTGCCACAGGGAGGGGCTGCACTTGCTAATCTTGTCAACATTGATATGTCAGGATTAGATCCTCGCTTGGCAAAGGTGCAGATCGAGGTTGCCTGTGATGTTAAAAATCCGCTTTGCGGTCCAGAGGGCGCAAGTGTTGTTTATGGTCCACAAAAAGGTGCAAACCCTGAGGATATCCTGGTAATGGATATAGCTCTGTTTAATTTTGGAGAAGTATTGAGCAGAGTTAAGGGTGCAAATCTTTTGGAGTTAGTCGGTGGGGGCGCGGCGGGAGGACTTGGTGCGGGAGTAGTCGGTTTTCTAGGGGCCAAATTGCGACCGGGGTCACAAATGGTCTTAGAAGTGGCAAATGCTGATGAAAAAATCAAGCACGCAAATTTGGTTCTTACGGGTGAAGGAAAGACAGATTTCCAGACGGCATACGGCAAAGTACCTGTAGGTGTCTCGGCTTTAGCGCTGAAATACTCTGTCCCTGTACTTGTTATTTCTGGGTCTGTGGAGGGTTCTCCGGATTTTCTCGCAGATCTAGGGATCGCAAGCTGTTTCAGTGTTGCTGAGGGACCGGCAACCTTGGACGAGGCCTTTTTGAAGGCGGATGAACAATTGGAGCGGGCGGTATGGAGGATACTAACGGTCTGGAAACTCGGGGAGGAATCCGCTGTCAAGTGAAGAGCGTGAGATAATATTGGAAACATTATTGATATTAGGTTAGCACAAAGGAATTAATTTCTAATTATAAAAGAAAATCCCCTGGAAAAGAAGGAAAAATATGGATATTAGAGAATGATATATAGAGAATTACTTATTCTCTAATATTCTATAAAAGGGGGACTTTTGATGACTGATTTGTCTCGACGAGAGCGCAAGAAAAAAGAAACACGCGAAAAGATTTTCTCGAATGCAATGCACCTTTTTCGTATGCAGGGTTTTACGGCCACTTCTGTTGAACAGATTACACAACATGCTGACGTAGGGAAGGGAACCTTTTATAACTATTTTCCCACTAAAGAAGCAGTTATTCTAGAATTTTCGCGCCGAACATGTCAAGATCTAATCGATAATGGCCGTCAAAAATCCAGCCTGGGTACTCGGCAACGCTTAGGAACCCTTCTCCATGATTGGGCTGAATTCATGGTAAAAGACCGAGAAATAGCCTGGGTCACTGTGCGGAACCGCGAAGGGGCTGATTATGATATGAGCTTGCATTATGGTCTTTTGGCTATCTTAACGGTTGGACAACAAAACCACGAAATTAGCTGTGAGTTTGACCCCGCCTTTTTAGCTGAAAGCCTAGAAGGTATGATGGTACAACATTTTATTCGTTGGTTTGTTTCAGGTGTGGGAGATTTACATCAAGAGTTAAATTATGCACTCTCTGTCTTCTTAGATGGCCTTTCGGAAAAGAAGCAGGAGGCATAATTAGATGTCCATTCCGGCTAAACATGAAATAGTGTAGTAATAACTACACCCATCCGTTGTTCTCCATTGGGTAGAACGGAGGGGTGTTTTTATTAGACAAAATAAGTATGTCAATTAAGTATTATACTTCGGATAGATCATTAATTTTGTTGAACTAAGGCTTTGAGTTTTCTTCTAATGTGTCATGAAGTTCCCCCTAAGCGCGTAAACATGCTTATGGAGAAAAGCTAAGGGAGGTTCATTGTGAGTATCACCTGGAATACGATCTGGGAAAATCATCCTGACGTATTTATTGCTAGGAACTGGCTAGAATGTACAGAAGAAAAAATAAAGGAAAACCGCCTCTCACCACTGTTCGCCTATTTTATGGGCGGCGAGATGACTTTACGAGTCGGTATCATTGCCAGCGAATCAATTATGCGCGAAGATGAATTCCTGCTAGCTGGTGTTTTGTGGGGGAATCGACTTAGTAACGGCGCTAAGACCGTAATTTATTTTGTAGCCCCTAATTTTTCATCAGCTTTTTTAGATGGAGTTTCAAAAATCGGAGGGAATATTTCTGCGAGGGCAGTTTATTGGCGTGAAAAACTTACACCGAGTTTGTACCTTATTCCCGAAAAACATCAAAACAATCAGTCACGTTACGCCCTTGGAGAAGAACGTCCAGATTGGAAACGCTGGGGACAAACTTTAAATCCAGTCGCTCAGCAACAACTTAAAATTGTAAACACGTTCTTTGCTAGTTTGGCTTTTCGACGCGTCCGCATAAAATTTAAACCTCAACACATTGGTTTCCTTTGGGGAAATTTTGAGATTGCCGAAGTGCGTCGTAAGGGTAAAAAATTTGAACTGAATAGCAAAGTCAAGTGGCTTAAGAATAACGAACAAATAATGAAGTGGCAAAAACAGGGATGGGTCGATTCCTCAGGCTCTCTAAATTCGGAATTTTGTATGGTCATTTTAAAGATTCTTGACTACCTTGAATCCATTGAAAAAGAGGGTAAACTCCGCATTCAAGATCTCCTTGCTTTGTGGCTTAATCAGGGAGACGGAGTTTTGAAGTCGCTTTGGGGGAGTCCTTGGCCTTGGCCCTGGCTTCCTAAAGAACGTAGCGAAAATTCTGTGCTCGAACTGGAGGAATGGTATTTCTTTCAAGGCGATGGTCAATTAAGTGTCATATGCCCGATATTCGAAAAGCCGCTGTTAAAAGCGTCTCAAAGTATTTTGCTGGCATGTGTGTTAGAAAAGAGCCTCCTTTTAGTCTCTGCAAAAGATGAACAAGGGAATTCATTAGTTTGGGATGGCCGAGTACATTGGCTTACGACTATTGGTATGGAGGAAGATCTTCGACGTTGGTATAGTTGGTTAATTGATTTGGATAAGTTCCCAATCTGGACGTTACCAGAAAACTGGCAAGACAAAGGAATTCATGAGCTCAATTGTCGGACTCTTTTGAACCATTCACTTATGCAGGACGGCAGTTAGTGAGTTTTGCCAAAAGGGGTAAATCAATCATTGCTTCTGTTCCACTAGGGGGTATGGCTTCTGAAAAGTGAAGCTTGCCATGGTGTGCGAGAATGATTTGTTGAGCAATGGTTAACCCCAGACCGGTACTGTCTGCTTGCGTAGTGAAGAACGGATCAAGGACACGATGACGCAGGTTTTTCGGAATACCGGGGCCGCTATCGATTACGCTTATCCTGGCGTGGGATTCGTATTCCATTAATCTAATAATCACCTTACCCCCTTTGGGGGAGGCTTCAACAGCGTTATTTAGAAGGGATAAAAGAGCTTGGAGAAGCTGTTCATGGTCACCCATGACATATACCGAAGGTGAAGAGAGTTCTAGAATTAGAGTAACGCCTAGCCTTAGCCTTAAAGGTTGAATCAATTGTGTCGTGGCATGAATGGTTTCTGTGAGGCTAAGTTGCTTCATTTGTGGAGCGGTCGGACTCGTTAATAAGAGGAATTTACTCAAGATTTGATCAATAGACTCGATCTCATCAAGAACAAGTTTCTGATACGGACGGAATGACTTAGGCCATTGCTCTGGCGTAATCAGTTGCATAAAACCTTTAATAGTTGTCAAGGGGTTGCGAATTTCATGCGCTAAGCCGGCTGAGACCTCATTAATAATGGACAACTTTGCAACTTGTACATCCGTTTCTGAACGTCTTTTTTCTTCACTGATATCGCAAAGTATCAAAAGTATACCTGTTGGAATGCCATCGCCCAATAAAGGCTGTGTTCGAAAACTTAAGTGTTTTACATTATTCTTTTGTAATTCCCAGATAAATTCGCCGTTCTGCGGTGAGTTGGCAGGATCATAATTAGATAGGATACCTAAAACGTTGAATATGGGTTGACCAATTAAGAACGTCTCAGATAAAGATAAAAGGAGGGACGATTGTGGATTTGAATCAATAATTGCACCTGTGTTGTCCAATATGATAACCGCTTCGCGTGAATAGTCAACGGTCTGGGTTAATGGGAGATTTTGTCGAAGCATAACACGCATTGCTTTGATATGACGTTGATGAAGAAGTCGTTGTTGTATTTGATGTTTGCCATGAGAATAAATCGTTCCAAGAACAAATAGTAGGAATAGAATATAAGCTAGATGCAAAGGGACAAAAGGATGATCATGATATAGAAGTGAAGCAACTATGAGCAGAGTGGCGGATAGGATCCAGGCTTTACTCCTGAAGACACTATATTGATGGAGCGAGCGTATCAGCGATTTTAGGGCAACCACAATATTAATCTCCTTCCCAAAATACTATAAGCAAATTATTACTGACATAGTGTACCATAATATGTCGTAGAAAATTGTAAAAAAAAGGAGATGCTATTAAAGGAATTTTTATCCGTAGCTAGCTTTAGATCACAAGGATGAAAGTATATCAGGATTAAGCTATATCAAAAAAACGACAAATTTTACTTGGCAATCATGGCACCTTGCCATCAATGGCTGGTGCTCTAATCTCAAACATCCATGTTTGACTCTAGCTAAGTATTTTTGAATGCTACTTGTTAAAAAAGAAGTGCAAAAATATAATATATGTTGTATAATTATGCAAAACTAAAAAGGAGAAAGTAGATGAAATTGCGTAAGGCTCGTATATCAGATGTTGAAGAGATGATGTTATTGATTAATAGTAATGCAGAACAAGGACTCATGCTTCCCCGTTCAAGAAATATGCTATATGAAAATATACGCGAATTCTTGCTTGCAGAAGTAGATGACCAATTGGTCGGGGTTGCTTCACTCCACATTCTTTGGAGTGACTTGGCAGAAATACGAGCATTGGCAGTTTCTAGCGAATACAAACGAAGAGGGATCGGAACACAGATAGTTAAAGGACTTGAAGACGAAGCTCGAGAACTGGGCTGCACGAGACTTTTCGCGTTGACTTATCAGCCGGAATTTTTTAAATACTGTGGTTACGAAGAGGTTAGTAAAGACCAAATGCCACAAAAAGTTTGGACAGAGTGTATTAATTGTATCAAGTTCCCCAATTGTGACGAGATAGCAGTAAGCCGTAACATTTAGGGAGTCAGTGGGAGGAAGTGTCTTAGCCCAGTCGCACACGTTCCAGCGCTACTCTCTTGTCGCTAAGGCTAAAACGCAAAACCCTTGTGCTTTCTGCATGTACGACCGTTGCGTTTCTTCACGCCTTATCGACTGCGTTCATTGACGCGCTTCCTCTCTCCGTGCTCCCTAAGCTAAGAAACTTCCTCCTGCTTGGGTCGCCGAGGGGTGGACGGAAGTGAGCGCTTGGGGGGCTGTTTGCGTCTTCGACGCAAATGCGCAGGAAGCACGGGTGGATGTACGGGGACGGTTCGCTTGCTTCCTCCTGAAGGGCGTCAAGAGTCTCACAAAGGAAACATAACCGCGTAGGATGTGCGAATGAGCTAAGGTTAGCGGCCTTGGCGATTCTCATCCTCAGTGAGATAGTATCGTAAGGGCCGTCCGCCTTCGGCGGTACTCTCGACTGGAGACTATCGTGTTCCACTGCTATAGCTTGTCGCAAAGCTAAAATTCAAAACTTATGAGCTTTCAGCAAGTACGTCGCTCCATGCAATGCGGCATCTTGCCATCCATGGCAAGCGTTAATTTCGAAAGACATGTTTCGAGTCCTTGGCGGCACAGCGAAACCAGTCCATCAGTGGACAGCCCAGTTGATTACTTACTCTATGCATCTAGAAGACTAAACTCTCATGTTAATTGTTGTAGTTGTTTAAATAAAACATTAGTGGGAAGAAACGTCGAACCTCGAAGGTTCGACGTTTCTTCGTTATGGAACAATTTAACTCTACTTATCATAAATCATACTATGGCATGCGCTAAATATGTAGACGGAGACGGTGCTATGGAGTTAAATAATGAAGTTCAGGAGGGCCTTGATAAAGCACGGTATTTTGTGGTTGAGGGCGTGGAACAGATTCTTTCTGGAAATTCCGACGAAATACACAGTGTATCTCCAAGCCCGGGGGCAACAGCACTTGCGGCTCTCGCATTACTTGCAGTTGGAAGAGGATTTGAGACAGCTCAGCAGCGAGGAATACAATGGCTGAGGCAGCAACAGCGAGGAGGCTGGGGAAAGTTTCCCGGTGACAGACCGGATGAAGAGATAACTCGGATCGTCGGAATGGTTCTTCAGGGTAGTCAGGGCGGGTGGAAGGCTAAACTTAAGCTTTTTTCTCAGGCGCGGCAATTTTCCACTTTAATTCTTTCATTAGGGCAAGGTGTAGTTCCTGGACTGGAGGGACCATCAAAGGATGAGATATTGCTTCCGAAAGTTCTAGAAGAGAGAATTTTGACCAAGTTGCCACTCTATGGTAGACCGGTCATTGTAGCGGCGTCACTTCTTGCCTCGAACTCTCAAGTGGGAACTCAAAAAGGGATTAAGTATCTTTTGGAAGCACAAATGACGGATGGTTCATGGGCAGAGGACGTTATTGCCACGAGTTTGTCAATTCTTGCGTTAATGATTAATGGCGGTTATGCTGAACAGACACAGAGAGCTGGGTTATGGCTGGTACAGAAACAGTATCGAAGTGGTGGATGGCCTGCCTTTGACCAACTTAAAATATGGTCTATAGGTTGGGCTGCTTGTGTATTTGGAGAAACGACCCAGAAAGCATCTGAGATACCATGGCTTTTTCGAGCGGTAGAATGGTTAAAGAGGGGGCAGAATACGGATGGGAGTTACGGAAGTACCCCACCGTTTACTCATCCAGACTTAGATGATACCGCAGTTGCCTTAATCGGGTTGCATCAGGTGCTCGGTGAGGAGAATCAGTTGGGAGTTAATCTCCTTAAGCAGTTACAAAATGCGGACGGAAGCTGGGGAACGTTTCCCAGTTTTCAGGGCATACCGCCCCATGTTTCTTCGGAGTTTCCAGTCTATATTTCAAGTGTCGATGTGAGTATTCATGTCCTGGAGGCATTATGGCGTCGCACCCGTTCTCAAAATGAAAGTATATGGCGAGGGTTAACTTGGGTTCTAGCTAAGCAAGACAAGGAAGGGTCCTTTCCATCATCTTGGTTTGAAGGACCTGTCTATAGCACTGCCCAAGTTTTAGAACTACTCAGTAAGTGGAAATTTAGTTGGAAAAAGTGGAACGTCGCACGCCATATCCTCGGATCAAGAACAAAAGCGCAGGAGTTTCTTTTGCATGCACAGAACAGTGACGGTGGCTGGGGCTCAGTTGTTGAAACCGGCTTGGCTCTTGCAGGTTTATGGCGCTTCGAAAAAGCGGTTCCTAGAGAAGTTCTGGATAAAGGAATAAGAAACCTTCTCATAGAGCAGAACAGCAATGGTTCATTTGAACCTTCTTACCGAGGTGTTTATGCTAAGGGTTGGAATTATGAAGAACCGTTAACTACGGCATTGACAGCTATTAGGGCCTTACAACGATATCAACGTTTGTATAAGGCATCATTCTTTAGGTGATATGGGGACAAAAAAATAAGCCACCAAACACTTATCGATGAACGCAAAGTGTTTGGTGGTATTAATTCTTTATATCGCATGTCTCTTAGAACAGAAAATATGGCGTTGAGAATTTTTACGTATTATCTCTGCCTGTTGTTTAAGAATTGTATGGAGGAAATTCCATTGTATGTCGAGATAGGCGTTGGTCATCTCATTTTCACTCAAGCCTTTGGATTGGAGATAGTTACGAGAGGATGTCTCAAAATCTTGAATAAATAACAAAATATCTTCACCAGGAGTTGACAACATTTTCCACCCTCCATTCGAGAACTTAAGTTAAGTATCGTCCAATTTTTTCAAATATTTACTGGCTTTATCTTATTATAGAGAATCAATGTTGAGAAACCTGTTGGAATAGGGAACTAATCCCAGGACTAAAAGAGGAAAGATTGATGAACTAACGAGATTTATTTGTTTTTCTTGTACTATTGATAGCTGGATGCGGGCGGTGACGCCAAAGTGAGAGGTCAAAAAGGAGCAGGTTTCCGGCTCGGTACTGTCGTTTGGCAGCTGGCAAATCTTCAAGAATGAAATAGCAATCGGCTAGTGCGTGATGAATACTGGCGATATAACTAAGAGTGAGGAGCTTTTGAGTAAACCAATGAGCTCCACTATGTGGAAAACTATTTTGTTTTGCGAGGCGTAAACTTCGATCGTACATGTTTGCCGCTTCTGGAATTTTGCCGATGTGTCTAAGAACATGACCTTGTGTAGCAAGTAAAAGTGGATCGACTAAGGCAAAGGGATTATCGCGCAAAATATGGAGTGCTTGTTTTGCCTTGCCTTCTTTAAGAAGTATGTCTCCTAGTGTCGTGCAAAGCAACGGATCATGGCCTGGAAGGAAATTTTCCAGCAATGATATAGCCTGAGCGGACGATTGGAAGTAGTAATAAAGTTGGCATGCAAAACGAGCTATTGACACAGGGCTGGTGTCTTGCGAAATTTCATGGGCCATTCTTTTTGCACTAATATTCTTTGCAGGAGGGGCAAAGTTCTTCTTTATAACCATGGCAATATAAGAAATGCTAATGCCGAATCCTAGAACTAAGAAAGCACAATCTAATCCCCATAGCCAAAAGGTGATTGCACCAGCAAGTGTAGTAACCGTTGCTAAGAACAGAAAGAAATATATTTTTTGAACATAAAGGATTTCGGAATCGAATTGAAACCCTTGCATTCCATCCCCCCCATTCATAGTTACGACGGATGGAAGACAATTAGAACTAACTACTGTTTTAGAAAAAGAATCTTCAATTATGAATACAGTTTAATTCGCAGTAGACTCATTATGCGCAGCCACAACCTCATTTTCGACATATTTTTCGATGATCGTATGATATTATTAGTAGTAGGTAAAGTGCAAATAAGAAAGAGGGGATATCATGGAAATACTAAGAATCAGCAAAGTAAATACATTTCTCGTTGGTATAATGATGATGGCAATTTTATTATGTTGTAGCAGCCAGGTGCAAGCTGCCCAGGAGGGGGATTATAACTACACGGTAACAGATAATAAAGCCACAATTACGGGGTATACGGGGGATGGAGGAGTTGTTACAATACCAAGTACATTAGGCGGATATCCCGTAGCAAGTATAGGCGAGTATGCTTTTGTCGATTGCTCTAACTTAACTGGTATTAGCTTTCCACAAGGGTTAACAAGTATCGGCGACTATGCCTTTAACTATTGCAAAGGTTTAACTTCAATTAGCATACCGCAAGGGATAACAAGTATAGGCGACGGAGCTTTTATAAATTGTACAGGCTTAACTAGTTTTACAGTAGCGGTTAATAATTTAAACTACTCAAGTATTAATGGAATACTATTTAATAAAGTTGGAGATATTTTAATAGCGTGTCCAGGAGCCGTAACAACTATTAGCATACCAATAGGGGTAACAAGTATCGGTAGGTCTGCTTTTTACGGTTGCACGGGCCTAACTAGTATTAATATACCGCAAGGAGTAGCAAGTATCGGTTACAATGCTTTTTCCGGTTGTACAGGCTTAACAAGTATTACAGTAGCGGTTAATAATTTGAACTATTCAAGTATAGAGGGTGTTCTATTTAATAAAGAAGGGACTATCTTAATAAGGTTTCCTGAGGGTTTAACTACAATTAGCATCCCGCAAGGAGTAACAAGTATCAACGAAGGCGCTTTTTCCAGCAAAGGCTTAACTAGTATAAGCATACCGCAAGGAGTAACAAATGTTGGTCTCTTTGCCTTCTTCGGTTGTTCAGGCTTAGAAAGTATTACGTTCAACTCCGCAACTACAACCATATATGATAGCGAGTCCACAATTCCAGCAACAACAAAGATTATTGGATATGACCCATCTACCGCAAAAACATTCGCGACGACATATAACAGAACGTTCGAAGTTATAGGCACAACAAGTACCCTGCAAACTATAGCCATAACTACCCCAGCCACCAAATTAAGCTATTCCGTAGGAGATCCACTTGATATAAGCGAATTAGAAGTAACTGGAACTTACAGTAATGGGGGCACTAAAGTCGAGACCATAACTGCTGCGAATGTAACAGGCTTTGATAGTTCAAGCCCAGCTACAAGCCAAACGTTGACTATCACTATTGGAGGCAAGAGCACAACCTACGATATAGAGATCAAAGCAGCCTCAGACGTTGTGCTTAACAGCATAGCAATTACAACACCGGCAACGAAACTGATCTACACCGTAGGAGACACGCTTGACATCACAGGTATAGTAGTTACAGGAACGTATGATGACAGCAGCAACAAAGTGGAAACAGTAACCGCCGCGAATATTACGGGTTTTGACAGTGCCGTAGCCACAGAAGATCAGGTACTTACCATAACCATTGGTGCTAAGACAACGACTTATTTGGTACAGATATTAGAGGATACTACTGAAATGACCGAAATAGAAACCCCTTCACATATTGTGGTACCAAGCAAAGTATGGACAATTAAACTAAGTGGTGTGGTAAATGAATCTAGCCTAAATGGTAAGATTTATGTAACTAACTCCAAAGGAAAAAAACAACGAATCACTTGCGCAGCTACAATAGTTAACGGACTTTCGCAAATAGAGGTTAAGCCAGATAAAGATTATACTCCTGGCGATTATATGCTATGGGTAAAGAACATTACGTCCACAAAAGGAATTGGAATAAAAAAACAAGTATTTTTAAAGTTTACAGTAAAGTAGTGGAAAGGTGATTAATCTCACTAATATTTAGGGATAGAAGCAAATACTAATGGGTTAACACTGTATGAACGCAGCGTTAACCCATTAGACGTTCTTACGTCGCAGTAGACCCATTATGCGCAGCAGTATACTCCGTAAATAAGGGAAACGTTTCGCACAAAATAGAGGATATTTTGTAATTCCCATCGAATCATTGTTAAAAAAATAATGGGAAGAGAAATAAATATGCTCGAAGACGGAAAAGACGTTTGTAATTGCGTGAAGACACAATGTGAGTAAGATCAAAGGAGAACTGAAGCTTTTTCTGATCAAGTGTAATTGGGAACATGTAAGTGGTTTTTGTATAAGATGTAGTAAAAATGGCTGAAAGGGTGATGAACATTGAGAACTCCGTCTGAGACTCTAGACTTTGTTACAAAATTACTTATCAATGATCTCAATATGTTAACCGTGGAGTTAAGTTTCGGAACCTCCAGGACGTTAGACAATACGAATATACATTTCCCTGTAATTGAGATCACCTTTAAAGACATTAGTAAATCGAATTGGCTTAATGTTCTTAACACAGAACTACAAGATTTCCTTCAAGGCCAAAAGTTTCTTGTAACCAATTGTGATGAGAATACAATGATAATAGCTTTATTCTAATTTAGATAGGTACCAAGGAATGCTGATGAGAATAGAAGACAAGGAAAAGTAATTAAGAATTGCAAGTAGACTCTGGGGTTATAAAAGATTGAGAACCGGGGCGTAACGCTCCCGGTTCTCAATCTTTTTGAGGTTTGATGATATCAAGATGGTGTCAATCCACCTTATTAAATTCTGAAAGTTGGTGGAGGTAAGCGGGATCGAACCGCTGGCCTCTAAAATGCGAATCTAGCGCTCTCCCAGCTGAGCTATACCCCCAACTATTATTAATTATATTCCATTGATCTTAGATTGCAAGGTTTTTGCGAAATCTTAAGAAGATTTTTAGTGGAGTTTTGAATACTATTTCCATTACACAGATAATTATCTGAGGATTTCCGCGTCCGGAAACCCTCTTATGCGCAAGGCCTAGAAAACTAAACTACTAGGCTTTACTTATTTATACCTTATCGCAAACATTGTCGAAAATCAATGTGTAATTTATAGGAGAAAAAGTTCACAGGAAAATTTTAGCTACTTGTAAATTTCGGAAGTGAACTCGTTCAACTAAAGTTGAACATCGAGTCTTCGGTGGCATAAGTCATCCTACGCGCGAAGTATTCGTTTAGGGCCGTGCGCTTTCGGCGAAACCCTATCCTACGCCGATAAGTATTCCTTTGGGGATCACGGCTTCGGCGATACTCTCCACCGGAGACTATCGTACTGGAGGCTTTCGTCACCGAAGCAGAATAAGGAGTATCCACTCCCACTTGTAGAAGTGGGAGTCTTACGATTTGGATTAATCTATTGAAGTCAGCACTCTATATGTATATACTATTAGCCAGATATGTACTTTTAGCTATAAGAGCGGAGAGGATGTAACTATGGTTGAAACCGCAGCAACAAAAAGTAGGGAATCAGTGGGAGAAACTCAAATTGGGGGATGTGAGGTTCGGTTAGATCAAGTGAGTAAACAATACACCCAGGGCAAGGAGCAGGTAGTCGCCCTAGATAAATTGAGTATTGAAGTGAAAGCAGGCGAATTCCTGGCAGTCATGGGGGCAAGCGGGTCCGGCAAGTCCACACTTTTAAATTTAGTAGCTGGCTTAGACAAGCCAAGCCAAGGGGATATTTTTCTTGATGGTCGGGCAATTTCCAGTTGGAAGGATAATCAGCTGACCCTGTTTCGCCGCCGGAAAATCGGTTTTGTCTTTCAATTGTTTAATCTGATCCCTACCTTAAGTGCCGAGGAGAATGCCGCTTTGCCTTTACTTATGGCCGGCCAGCACCGCTCAATTTGGCAGCCCCAAGTAAGTGATTGGCTGAAGCGGGTGGGTCTAGAAAGTCGGCATAAACACTATCCTGCAGAATTGTCAGGGGGTCAAATGCAAAGGATAGCCATCGTACGGGCCCTCATTCACCACCCTTCCCTTGTTCTGGCCGATGAACCTACAGGTAACCTGGATTCTAAAACCGGGGATCAAATGCTCTTTATATTGAAAGAAATTACGGAAGACCTGGGAGTAACCGTAATCATGGTCACACATGATCCTATGGTTGCCGCTTACGGTCACGCTCTGATCACCCTGAAAGACGGACGAATCCTCGATTCGGCGGCGAGGTGAGAGAGTTGTTAAGTATAAAGTTAGCCCTCGCCTATTTTCGGCGTCGTAAACTGCGGGCGATTTTAACTACGCTGAGTGTGGCGGTAGCAATAGCAGCGGTGGTGGCTTTGCAAGGGTTGAATGGGAGTATCGATTATGTGAGCGGAGAGTTAGCCGGTTTACTGGGGGGCAAAGCTCAGTTGGAGGTTAAAGCTCCTCTGAGTGGCATGAGTGATTCCTTTTTGGCAACAGTGCAAAAGACTGCCGGGGTACAAGCGGCAGTTCCTTTCGTGCAGAACGCCGTGCAAGTCCAAGAATTGCCGGGATATACCACGATGATGGGTATTGTGCCTGGAGAAGATGAAAAAATCCGTACCTATCAGGTAATGCAAGGACGTATGCCTGCTATGGATCAACGGGAAATCGCCGTTCCGAGGGAATTGTTGCGGGGGATACAGGGAAAAGTGGGGGATATCTGGCACATCCAGACTATGCAGGGAATGCAGGATTTTAGGCTGGTCGGGATCTTGGCAGACAAAGGAGTGGCTCTGGCCAATAGCGGCGTAGTGGTCTTTATGCCCATGACTACCGCTCAGAAGGCTTTCGGGTTGGAGGGCAGACTATCGTACATAAGTGTTGTCCTGCAAAACCCGGACAATGTACTGGGTGTGCAAAAAGCCTTACAGGAGAGCTTGGGCAATAGCGTAGAAGTACTCACTCCTTTGGGGCGAAGTGAGAACATAGATAAAATGTTGGTTTTTTTTAAGAGCCTTGACACTGTCTATGGGTTTATGGGATTGTTCTTGGCTTTGTATGTCATGAATAACTCCATGAGAGTCTCGGCATCTGAACAACGTAGTCAACTTGGTATCCTGCGTGCTTTGGGTTGGCAACGATGGGAAATTCACAAACTAATCTTAGTCCAGGCAATACTAATCGGTGTGATCGGCAGTTCGCTTGGGCTCCTCTTGGGAAGATACCTGGCTCAAGGATTGCTGAGCATGGTGAGCGATCTTTTGCGCGAAGTGTTCAAGGTATATATCCCCCGTATTCGGTTTACAGCACTTGATTATGTTATAATCTGGCTCGTCGGTGTGCTGTCATGTCTTATCACCGCTTGGCTGCCTGCTAGGAAGGCTGCCAGTATTACTCCTATCGAGGCTATGAACAGCCGATACTCGAATACCGAACTCGGTTACGCTCGGTGGCGGGTTTTGGTTGGCGCTATTCTAATGATTACATCATGGGCAATTCTGATCTACGGAAATAATTTGTCATTATTATTCCAGGCTGCTTTAATCGGTATTGTGATAGGGGCAGCCGTCATGATGCCACCTATTTTGATCTTATTCTTATTGAGGTTAGAACCATTGGCTAAAAAGTTTTTCGGGTTGGAAGGCCGTCTTGGGATAAGCTCTTTTCGGCGCTCCCCAAGACGCGCGGTGGCCACGGGGATGCCAATACTCCTTGGCTTGGCTATGGCTTTCGGCTTCCAAGGAATACTCGCCAGCGTTAACCAGACAATGGTCAATTACGTTAATGCCCTAATTTCGCCGGACATCGTGATCACCCAAGGATTACAGACCGCTTCCAGCAATCAAGTAGGATTACCTGAATTGTTGTTAGAACGGGTACGGAAGGTAGACGGGGTAAGAGTCGTTGCCGGAATACGTACCACCGGCATTCAATGGCATGGCAATCCTGTTGATCTCCAATCGTACGATATCGTAGACTGGCGCCAATTAAGCGATCCCTCAGTGCTAGCGCCGAGGAGGGAAGAAGCCTTGGACGCGCTGGAACAGGAAGGCCAAATATGGATTTCTCAGTCTATGGCTTTGCAATATGGCTTGGACATAGGACAAGAGCTGGCGATTCCTACCCCTGCCGGAACCATTAAGTTTCCTATTGTAGGCATTACAAGGGATTTCTATAGCTATAATGGCAGTGTGTATATGAACCGTCAAGACTACATCCGGTATTGGGGTGACCATTCTATTGATTATGTCTGGTTAGCTATGGAACCAGGCGTGTCACCGGCGTTGGTTCGGGAGCGGCTCGAAGCAAATCTGAAAAGTGACTTTCGGGTGCAAGTGGCTTTGACTTCTGATTACTCGGACAGGATGTTAAAGTTGACCAGCAGTATAACCGATATCTTTAACTTGGTGATCATCGTGAGCCTGCTGGTGGCAACGGTTGGGACGGCCAATTCAATGCTGATTTCTGTACTGGAGCGGGTCCGTGAAATCGGCACCCTCCGTTCTGTGGGGCTCACACGCGGGCAAATTAGAGGTATGTTTATGATTGAAGTGGGGGCTTTGTTCCTAGCCGGAATTCTACTAGCCATTCCGGTGGCAGCTATTATACAGCTTGCGGGCACTATGTATGATAAATACACGATTGGGTGGGTCTTGGATGTAACTATCCCTTGGACGAAGAATATTGGTGTTGCCATCGCTATGGCTTTGGTAGTTGGTCTGAGTGCCCTGTACCCCGCCTGGTTAGCTTCAAAGGTTGACCCAGTCAAAGCATTGCGTTCGGAGTGAATCTTTGTGACTGGATAAACTCTTACCAAAAAAAATTAAACAAAAAATTTAACGGTAAAATTAAGGAGCGTAGTTAGTCATGCCGGTTAAACACGCCATCTTAGGTATTTTAAAAGAGGCCCCACGCCATGGATATGAACTTAAAAGTATCTTTGATGAGCGAATAGGGAACTTCTGGAACCTTAATTACGGACAAATCTA
>LOEW01000253.1 GCA_001516045.1 Desulfosporosinus sp. BRH_c37 | reverse complement strand
CGCCCTCCACGTTCCAATCATCGTCGTCCCCTGCCCAGAGGGCGTGATTTTGCACAGTGAACCCTTTAGGCAGAGTCGCGTAAAGCATGCTTTGATGACTCGGTGCCAGAACGGCAGTTGGTTCACATGCATAACAGCCCGGAGGTTTGCCGTTCTCGCCGAGTTATCTAGCATGCTAGCGACGGTGCCTTGGGTGAGCGGTGCAACATCACGCCCTCCACGTTCCAATCATCGTCGTCCCCTGCCCAGAGGGCGTGATTTTGCACAGTGAACCCTTTAGGCAGAGTCGCGTAAAGCATGCTTTGATGACTCGGTGCCAGAACGGCAGTTGGTTCACATGCATAACAGCCCGGAGGTTTGCCGTTCTCGCCGAGTTATCTAGCATGCTAGCGACGGTGCCTTGGGTGAGCGGTGCAACATCACGCCCTCCACGTTCCAATCATCGTCGTCCCCTGCCCAGAGGGCGTGATTTTGCACAGTGAACCCTTTAGGCAGAGTCGCGTAAAGCATGCTTTGATGACTCGGTGCCAGAACGGCAGTTGGTTCACATGCAGAACAGCCTGGAGGTTTGCCGTTCTCGCCGAGTTATCTAGCATGCTAGTGACGGCACCTTGGGTGAGCGGTGCAACATCTCGCCCTCCCTTAATCAAGATTCTTCTTAAACTTTTTAGCTGCAATCGCCAACAAAATAATCGCAAAAGCACATAACGTTAGGGTGTCCTGCCAAAGGTACTGGATTCCCGCCCCTTTGAGGAAGATACCCCTCACGATGTCCAGAAAATACGTCAGCGGTAATAGCCCACCTAAGAGTTGCAATAACTTAGGCATTGTTTCCCGAGGAAAGATAAAACCCGATAAAAGGATGGACGGCAAGATCAAGATGAACGTCATTTGCATAGCCTGAAGCTGAGTCTTTGCCACGCTGGAAATCAAGAGTCCAATTGCTAGAATGGTAAATAAGAAAATAGTGGACAAGAGGATAAGGAGTGGAAGGCTTCCGATTGGCACAACACCGAACCAGAAAATTCCTGTTGCCAGAATCAGAGACAATGACACAAATCCGATAAACACGAAGGGAAGAAGCTTACCTAGCAATAATTCCAGGGAGCGAATAGGGGTCACGACCAATTGCTCCATGGTGCCGCGTTCCTTTTCCCGTACAATGGAAAACGAGGTCAACATGGCTATCACATTTTGCAGGATTAGACCGATTAAGGCTGGAATGTTAAAGACCAGCGATTTCATATCCGGATTATACCAGACCCTAGTCTCAATATTAAGAGGTGTCCCCATACTGCCTGCTGTGCCCATAGCAACCAGGCGTTCACTTTGCAGTTGCAGCGATTTATTCAGACCCAGCATTTGAACTGCGGACATAGCTGCCCGTGCTACGGTGGGATCGGACCCGTCCACCAAAACCTGAACGTTAGCCTGAACATTTCCTTGGAGATTTTTCCCGTAATTCGGAGGAATGATAACCGCCACCCTAGCTTTGCCACTGTCCAAATAGTCAGCAATCTGCTTATACCCTTGGACGAAATTATCGGGATTCAGATATTGGGTGTTACGCACCGAAGTAATAAATTCCCTGCTATCAGCCGTCTGAGATTGGTCCCAAACCACCGTAGAAAGGTGCTCCACATCTGTATTCACAGCATAGCCAAACAGGAGAAGCATCCCGATAGGCATGGCAACGGCCATGACTAAGCTGGCACGATCCCGTAGGATGTGGAGAAATTCCTTTTTCAGGACTGCCACAAAACGCACCCAAGAAAATCGGCGCATTAGCCTCGGCCTCCTTTTTTAATAATCCGGCTGCGAGGGTCATCCGAGGCTTCATGTTCGACAAAATAGATAAAGAGATCATCCAAATTATCCTTCGCTTCTCTTTTCTTCATATCCTCAGGTGAACCGAAGGCAATTAACCGTCCGTAAAAGACAAAGCCCAAAAAATCACAGCTGTCCGCTTCATCCATATAGTGGGTACTGACCAAAACAGTTATCCCTTCTTTGGCCAGCTGATGGATCAAATCCCAGAAAACTCGTCGGGAAACCGGATCCACCCCTGCCGTCGGTTCATCCAGAATGAGCAGTTGTGGATTATGCAGTAAAGCACAGGCCAAGGCCACCCGTTGCTTCCAGCCACCAGAGAGAGAAGCGACCAGCTGCGACGTTCTATCTCCCAAGCCGATTCGTTCAATCACCCGCGTTTTCTCAGTTCGAGCAGTTTTTCCCCGTAGACTGTACACTCCAGCATAAAAATCAAGATTTTCGCCCACTGTCAGGTCGTCATATAAGCTAAACTTTTGGGACATATACCCGATCCGTTGTTTGATTTCTTCAGGCTGAGAGAGGACGTCGAAACCAAGCACAGTGGCTTGCCCCTCTGTCGGAACCAAGACTCCACACAACATACGGATGATCGTCGTCTTGCCTGCCCCATTCGGTCCGACAAAACCCATTATTGTTCCGGGAGGGATCTGAAAGGTGACCCCTTGAACTGCCGTGTAGGTGCCAAACCGTTTGACCAAGCCCTGACAATCAATAGCCAGATTCATTTTCCTCACTCCTCAATTCAGTGCAGGGTCACATCCGCCGGCATACCCGCTTTCAACTGGTCTTTACTTTCAGAGATACTGACTTTGACGGCATAGACAGTGGTGGTTCGTTCTTCTTTTGTCTGTACGTTTTTAGGCGTGAATTCTGCTTGGTTACTGACGAACTGAATTTGCCCCTTGAACGTTCTTCCAGGGTAAGAATCGACAACGATAGAAGCCGCTCCACCCACCTTCACCAGATTTAGCTTGGCTTCCGGAATATATATTTTGATCCACAAATCATTCGGATCAAGAATTGTAACCAGGGTTGTGCCTGGGTTGACCACTTGGCCTAATTCGACATGCTGATAGAGAACCTGACCGCTGGCAGGGCTCTTAATGGTTAGTTTGCTTAAGCTCAGTTCGGCTGCTTTTACAGATTGAGCGGTAATATCCACGGCCGCTTTCTGAGCCTGAATCGCGGGTTGTGTATTCCCTGCGTGAGCTTGGTCGACGCTAGCCTGAGCAACATTGACACTCTCTTGAACGCTTTGATATTGGGCTTTTAGTGTATCAAGTTTAGTTTGTTGAGCATCCACGACCTGTTTACTGATCGCACCACCCTCATAAAGTTTTTGATTCGTGGCCAGATTATCTTCTTCAAGTTTCAGATTAGGTTCTAGCGCAGTTAGATTAGCCTTCGCTTGCTTCACTACATACTCAAGACGTCGGATTTCTTCTGCCCGCGCCCCTCCTAAGAGATCGTCGAGTTTGGCCTGTGCCTGGGTTTGTTGGCTCTTCACGGAATCCAGAGAAATTTTGGCCTGACTGTCCTCCAGTTTGGCAACGATATCACCAGCCTTGATAATCTGACCTTCACGGACCTTTAAGTCCGCGATCCTGCCACCCAGCTCCGGTTGAACTGGGATTTCGGTTCCTTCAATCGTACCAGAATACGTAGTGGAGTCAGCAGAGCTTTTAAAATAGTTTCTGTAACCTAAGACTGACAGTGTAATAAGGACAAGAATTACGACGATAATTGCAAGTTTCTTTTTCATGTTTTCTCCTCCTGCACCTTAAGACTCAAGTCTGTTCCTCGATTTCTTTTTTCTTTATCACTTGATTCTTCGGATCTCTTAATCTCTACTTTAATATCTCCATCTTTAAATACTCTTACTTCATTTCTTTACAACGCGCTAGACCATGTAAAAAAAGCTCAAATATATGATTGGCCGCCTCTTCCATTGTTTCTTCCGGTGATAAACCTAGAAAAACATTCCCAAATAATCCGTAAAACATGACCATCCCCATAAAACTCCGCATGGTCGGAATAAACGGGAGAGCTCTAAATTCTCCCAGCTCAACTCCCTTTTCAAACCATGGTCTTATTATGAATATTCCTTGCCCTAAGATTCCTTTAAATAAGGCCTCCCTGACTTCGACATGATAAGAAGCTTCTGTAAACATGAGACGAATTAGAGAGTTATTTACCTTGATCAGCTCCAAACGGTTCCTCAGAAAATGGCGAAAGAATTCCGTAGGTGTATCCTCACTGTGATTTTTGTCTAACTGGATCAACCCTTCTAGAACTTTCGGCTCTAACACCGCAACCAGTAAGTCCTTCTTGGTGGCAAAATGTCGGAAAATTGTCCCTTCTGCTACCCCAGCTGTACGAGCTATTTCTGCGGTAGTTGAGCCATTATATCCTTTTGCCGCAAAAATTTTAAGGCTTGCTTCAAGAATGTCCTGTCGCCGTTGTTCAACCGTTTTCTTTCTTGGATTTTCTTTTTTTTCAGTTTTTTGGCTTGAGTTCATATTGCCCTCCAAGATTCTAGATTAACAAATAATGAGTGATTACTCACTTATAATATCATGTTCATTAATCTTGTCAATCATTTTTATGATTATATATTTTTTTACTAAAAAAGGTCCTGATAATCATACGATAATTAAAGAAAGGTTGTGTACATCTTCATTTGAACATGATATTATGACAAAAATTGGTCTAAAAAGAAGTGAGGTTGCTTAATATGAGCTCATTTGATCTTTTGTTATTAGCCCATCTCGTTGGAGATTTCCCCTTTCAAACTAGTTGGATGGCAATGAATAAAGCAAACAAGTGGCTGCCCTTATTTGTCCATTCCACTTTATATACGGCTATCATTGGATTTGTTTCCTTAATCGGGTTTGGCGGTTTAGCCTTGTGGCAATTGCTTACAATATTGCTGACTCATATTCTCCTTGACCGCCGAACTTTGGTAGCCTGGTGGGTTAAGCAAATCATGCGCACTAATCTCTCCGAAAACCAGTGGCTTGGCATAATGGTCGACCAAGTTTTCCACTTGACTATCCTTGCACTCGTTTTGCAAATAAAGTAAATTATGCTGATCATAACGTTAGAAACTAAAGAATCCCTTAGCCTTTACCGCTAAAGGGATTCTTTACGTATTATAAGAGGAGCAGTGGAGTTTGCGCAACCTTGATCTTAGACAATATGGTCTGTAACCCAGCGAAAGAGTCGCGTGAAATTCTCCCTCTAACTATTGATAATCTCATCCGCGAAGACTGACCGATAACTCTTTTTTTCCAGGATTGTATATTTTCCGGCCTTTAGCAAACACTGAAACAGGATGACCGAAACCGCTACAAATCAGCTACTGCGCCAGTTGACACTATTTAAGGTAATTTTTAACTAGTAATATTTATAATTGAAGGTTTATCCCAAGTAGTGTAGTATATAAATAGGCATAGGCAATAGCTTTGAACAATGTATGACAATATACGATTCAACTAGTTATTCAAATCCGAAGTAATAGGATTATTGTGCCGCCAGAAAATAAACTAGGAGGTTTACCATGAGTTTTGAAATTAACAAGAGTGTAAAATGGGTCGGTAAAATCGACTGGGAATTAAAAAAATTTCACGGTGATGAATACTCTACCCACCGAGGCTCCAGCTACAACTCTTTTCTTGTCCGTGACGAAAAGATAGCCTTAATCGATACTGTTTGGACACCCTTCGCCAAGGAATTTGTCACTAATCTAAAAAAAGAAATCGACTTAAATACGATCGATTATATCATTGCTAACCATGGCGAACCTGATCATAGTGGTGCTTTACCCGAACTAATGAAAGAGATCCCTAATACTCCCATTTATTGTACCGCCAATGGTATAAAATCCTTAAAAGGCCAATATCATCAGGATTGGAATTTCGTGCCCGTCAAAACAGGCGATAAACTAAGTCTTGGGTCAAAAGAGTTTATTTTTGTGGAAGCCAGAATGCTTCATTGGCCTGATACGATGTTCACCTACTTGACTGGGGATAATATTCTTTTCAGCAATGACGGATTTGGTCAGCATTTGGCGTCAGAGCATATGTTTAATGACTTAGTCGACCAAGCCGAGTTATATCAAGAAGCTATCAAGTATTATGCCAATATTTTAACTCCGTTTAGCAAAATGGTTGAGAACAAAATCAATGAAATCTTAAGCTTTAACCTCCCAGTTAACATGATTTGCCCAAGTCACGGTATCATTTGGCGAGATAATCCCTTACAAATTGTCCACAAATACATGGAATGGGCTAAGGATTATCAAGAAAATCAGATCACGATCATCTACGATACTATGTGGAACAGTACTCGGAAAATGGCCGAGAAAATAGCCGCCGGTATCCGATTAAGTGATATGGATGTTACAGTTAAATTATTTAATTCTAATTCCACTCATACGGATAAGAACGACATTATTACTGAAGTCTTCAAATCCAAGGCCATCCTCGTGGGGTCCCCAACTATCAACAAAGGAATCCTTTACTCCGTAGCTGGGATACTAGAAATGGCTAAAGGATTAGGATTTAAAAATAAGAAAGGTGCTGCTTTTGGTAGTTATGGTTGGAGTGGCGAAAATACGAAGCTTATTTCAACTGAATTACAACACGGCGGGTTTGAGCTTCTTAATGAGGGGCTCAGGGTAACCTGGAACCCTGATGACGAGAGCAACCTTAAGTGTCAGGAATTCGGACAAAATATTGGGGAACTCTTAGCTAAATAACCAACGGTACTCATGAAGGGGGAGCATTTTCAAAATGCTCCCCCTTCATGATATTTTGGATAGAAATAAGTTAAGTGTTATTTCGTACACTCGCACTTGCTTTGGCTGCAGCTTCCTTCGGCACACCCTCCGCAGCAAGTGCTTTCCCCATTTCGCATGCGCCTGATCGTTCGTAGAATTATGAAAATAGTCACGCCAACAATGACTCCGCCTAACATCCAATTAATCATATAAATCACCCTTTTTCATCAGTATTGATATCAGCAATTTCAGAGTTCTAGATGAGAGAACCTCCGCCCGTCTCGTCTTATTAATCTATCACTCGAATCAACTATAACCCATTAATTTCCCGACTCGGAAAATAAGGAAGGCTACAATCCAAGCGACCCCTGTCGAATATCCGACTGTGATTAAGGTCCACTTCCAGGAATTCATCTCCCGTTTGATGGTAGCAAAGGCTGCCATACATGGCATGTAAAGAAGGGTAAACGCCATGAAGGCATAAGCTGTTAAGGGGGTAAACGATGCTTGTAGGGCTGTTATCAGGTCCGTCGAGCCCTCTGTTGCTTCTGCAACTCCATGTAAAATACCCATCGTGGACACTACCGCTTCTTTTGCAACAAAGCCCGTGATCAACGCTACTGCAGACTTCCAGTCCCCAAATCCCAGAGGCATGAAAACAGGGGCTATTGTCTTACCGATGATACCCAACATGCTATCTCCCGGATCCGCTACTACTTGGAAGGAAAAACTAAAGTATTGTAAAAACCAGATCACAACTGCTACTGAAAAGATGATTGTCCCTGCTTTTTTAACAAACCCTTTTCCCTTGTCCCACATATGAATCATCAAACCTTTGAGTGTAGGAATTCTGTAGGGAGGTAGTTCCATGACGAACGGGGCAACTTCTCCTTGCAAAATGGTTTTTTTGAGGAGAAATCCTGATAAAATTGCAATCACAATACCCATTAGATAAAGTGAAAAGACTACCATAGTTTGATTGGTCGAAAAGAAGGCTGCCGTGTACAAGGCATATACGGGTAACCTTGCACCACAGGACATAAACGGAACTAGCATAATCGTCAGGCGCCGATCCTTTTCATTTTCCAAGGTTCTCGTACTCATGAGTGCCGGAACACTGCACCCAAAACCAATTAGCATGGGAATAAACGATTTTCCACTCAACCCTAACTTTCTCAGCAGTCGATCCATGACAAAAGCCGCTCTTGCCATATAGCCAGTATCTTCAAGAATGGAAAGGAAGAAGAATAAGATCATAATTTGTGGGACAAAGACCAGCATACTCCCCACTCCACCAATAAGTCCGCCTGCAACGAGATCCTGCAACCATACTGCCGCTCCCGCTCCTTCAAGCCAAGTGGCTAAAAATGTTGCGATCGTGCCGTTGACCAATTCGTCAACAAAGTCGATCGTAAACGAGCCAATCGTACCAAAGGTTATCGAAAATATGCCAAACATCATTGCTAAAAATAAAGGGATTGCCAAGAGCCGATTCGTCACAACTTTATCAATTTTATCCGAAACCGTTAAATTAGAGCTTCGCTCTTTCTTCTTAACCGCTTTGCGTGTCATAGAGGTGCTAAACTGGTACCGGCTGTCGGCAATAATCGTTTCTATATCCATGTCGTACTTTTTTTCCAGTTTTTCCTGATATAGTTTAATCTCAGCTAGCAAGGTGCCTGGAACTTTTAACATTTCCTGAACCTTTTCATCGCCTTCCAAAAGCTTTAACGCCGTCCAACGGGAATTCCCGGTCTTGCTTTTCAGTTGGGGAATAATGTTCTTTTCGATTTCCTGGATACAGCTGACAATACTTGCATCATGCATATCGTTAAATAAGGGCACTTCCCCTGCTGAAGCCGCTGTTTGCGCAATGCTTAAGGTTTTCTCTAGAAGTTCTTTAACACCGCGACCTTTACTAGCAGTGATCGGTACAACTGGGACCTTGAGATGCGCTTCCAGGATTGCTATGTCAATTTTGTCGCCTTTGGCATCCGCCGCATCCATCATGTTCAGCGCAACAACCACGTTGACACCTAATTCGAGCAATTGTGTGGTCAGATACATGTTTCTCTCGATGTTAGTTGCATCAATAATATTGATCACAACATCCGGCTTTTCATTCACGATATAGTCTCTGGCAATGATTTCTTCCATTGAGTATGGGGATAAGGAATAGATTCCTGGCAGATCAATAATCCTTATATCTCCCTGGATCTTCTTCGCTTTCCCTTCTCTTTTCTCAATGGTTACTCCCGGCCAGTTTCCAACATACTGCGTACTTCCGGTGATTTCATTAAATAAGGTGGTTTTCCCGCAGTTTGGATTTCCTACCAGTGCAAACTTCAAGGACATAGCATTAACAACTCCTTTTAACTTTGACCTTTTACTTTGACTTTTAAGTATTAATGATATCCATTCTCAATTCATGTTCTAATAAAATGCTCCCGCTTATTCAGGAGCATTATTTATGCTACAATAATGTTTTCTGCTTCAGATTTCCTAAGCGTCAGTTCGTAACCACGAATGTTCACTTCTATGGGATCTCCCAACGGCGCTACTTTCCTAACCAATACTTCTGCCCCACGGGTTACACCCATATCCATTAGTCTTCTTTTCACGGCACCCTTATCGCCTAAAACTTTAGTTATTATCGATTTTTCACCTGGCTTCAGTTCCTTTAAAGTCCTCTCCAAACTATTTTCCTCCTTTATCCAATCGTAAGACTCACACTTCTTCAAGTGGGAGTGGGCCCCGTACTCCGCTTCGGTGGGGGTAGACTCCACCGAAGTCTCGATGTTCAACTTTAGTTGAACGAGTTCACTATCAGACCTGCACAAATACCTGCTGTGCAACTCCCCTATTCAAGGCCAATCTCGACCCTTTTATAGATACTATAAGATTCCCACTGAATTCTGAAATCACCGATATGGTTACACCTGGAATAATACCTAGCCCTTCTAAGAATTTCTTTGTTGTATCCTTAGCCCTACAGCTACCAACTACCGCCTCTTTACCCGGAGAAAGCATTGTTAGTGGCATATTCCTCACTCCTCACTCAAAACGTTGCAATTGATAATCAATATCACTTTCGTAAACTTATATTAGCATGTATAGATCATGCCGTCAATGGAAATATTTATTTTCAAAAAGTGGGGCCTCTCAACGGCATGGGGGTCTGACTAATAGAATTAAAAGCTCCGGAATAATCAGATTATCCCAGAGCTTTTAATTACTTGTATCTATCATTTTTTCTATTATTGATTAAAGTTAATTGTAATATCCACAATTTCCGGAGTATTACCTATCCGAATCGGCGGACCCCATGTACCGTAACCTGAAGAAACTATGAGTTGGAAATCATTCTTACGCAGTAGCCCCCAGTCCTTTTCAAAAATTCGACGTGTAATAAACTGAATGGGAAATAATTGTCCACTGTGCGTATGTCCGGATACTTGCAAATCCACCCCTTGTTCCACAGGCTCTTCTAAATGTGATGGTTGATGATCCATTAAAATAATTGGCAGAGAACGGTTAACTCCCTGCATTATTGTTTTCAAATCCTGTCTCTTTGCGCCCCTGAAACGTGCCCCCGACAGATCATCTCGCCCAATAAGATAGAAACTTCCGGCAAGCTCTTGATAGCTATCCCGTAATACCTTAACCCCTGCTTCACCCAAGTATTTTATCGCTTCCTCCGCATTACCGCCAATGTACTCATGGTTCCCCAGTACCGCGTAAACTCCATAGGTAGCACTTAGATTACGAAAGTTATCAGCCACTTGTTGTTTATTTGACGATTCGATATCTTCATCAAACACATCTCCCGCAAACAGAACCAGATCAGGTTTTAGTTCATTAACCGTATTGACCATCTTCGTCAGGTGATCGTTATGAACGATCGTTCCTAAATGAATATCCGAAACCATAACAACATGTAACTGTTTTAATTGCCCCGCTTGTTTCGCGATTGTCAAATCGTAATGGTTAACTTGAGGATGTCGGGCATTCCATGCCCCGTAACTTACAACGCCGACGACCAATATAACAACGGCTAATCCCAAAGCAGGGTTTAAGTTCCGTTTTACTTCCACCGGTACGAGCCGTAGCCACCGGTCAAACAATCGTAGTAAATCAAATGCCGTAATCACGAATAAAAAGTACCACATAAAAGCTAACCAATAGGCCCCAATTAACGTCAGCCCTTCATATAGTACCGTTGGAAGAAATTTCGCGCTCAACCGACTGAATAAGTAGGAGAAGGATAGTAGCAGAAAGACTGGCCAATACACTTTGGAAGTTAAGAATGGCACGAAACTAAACAAGGCCTGCCACCCGCGCAGGCCAATGTAATAATTAAGTCCTCCATAAATCAGAAAAATAACACTCACAATTAAAATGAATAAGGGGTTCATCATATTTAGAATCTCTACCTCCAAGTTTTAAACTTAATACAAAGGGCTTATTTACATTTGAGGTTAATTATATAACTATTATAATCTTTCGTCACCATCCATTAATATAAGCGACCATTGCTTTGTTATGGGCTTATCACTAGAGGTAATACATAGCAGGCACCGCTATTATCGTAGTAAACGTCGGCCGCACATTTTGTTTGACCACCCTAGTCATGCGACGCCCTAAGGCGATAGCATATGAGACCTTAGAAATATCGTCAGCCCTCAGGACCACGTTAGCTAGCAGTCGCCTCAATTACCTCAGTAACCTTAGGCCGCTGATAATGACGATGATGGTACTCCCTTCGTGTCCGATCACTCCTAGGGGCAGATTAATATTCCCGAAAAAATTAGACAGGATAAGCAAAAGCATGACGGCAACAGCAAAGGCCACATTTTGTTTGACCACCCTAGTCGTGCGACGCCCTAAGGCAATGGCATAGGAGACCTTAGAAATATCGTCAGCCATCAAGACCACATTGGCCGTCTCCAGCGCTACATCAGTTCCGGCAGCACCCATAGCGATACCCACGGACGAAACCGCTAAGGCCGGTGCATCGTTGACACCGTCGCCGACCATGGCTACTTTGCCATATTCCCCTAATTTTTTTATTATGTCTACTTTATGTTCCGGCAGCAGTTCGGAATATACTTGGTCAACGCCTACCTGCTCACCCATAATTTGCGCAGTTGAAGAGCTGTCGCCAGTCAACATCACAACCTTAATCCCCATTTTTTTAAGTCTTTTAATGGATTCTTTCGCTTGCAGCCGCAGGGTATCTTGTACAGCTAAGACACCGATTCGTTCTTTTCCCACCTGAACAAAGATTACCGTATTCCCTTGCTTCTCCAGTTCTCGGACAATCTTCATTTCCTCTTCCGGCAATTTTTGTCCTTCCATCAAATCTAGTTTTCCGATTCGATATTCCTGACCCTCCACTATGCCATGTACCCCAAACCCAGGTACAGCTTCCAGTTTTGAGGCTGTGCTAAGGTTGAGATTCTTTTCTTTTGCCTTACGGATTATAGCCTTAGCAATAGGGTGTTCTGACCATGATTCCAGGGAGGCGGCGATGCTTAAGACCTCATTTTCAGTATAGTTTCCATAAGGTACCACCTGAGTAATTCTTGGTATTCCTTCGGTGAGAGTTCCGGTTTTGTCAAAAGCTACTACACTTACGTCACCGATAGTCTCCAAATAGGCACCTCCTTTAAATAATATGCCCTTGCGTGCTCCATTCGATATTCCAGATAAAACAGCAGGCATAATCGAGGAAACAAGGGCGCAGGGCGAGGCTACGACGAGAAAGATCATCGCTTTGTAAATTGTGTCACTCCAAGACCACCCTAAGACAAAGGGGGGTAAGACTGCGATCAAAAATGCACCAGTGATCACGATTTTCGCGTAAATACCTTCGAAACGCTCCATGAATAATTGACTGGGTGGTCTTTCGCTTTGCGCTTCCTGAACAAGATGGATTATTTTAGCAAGCAAAGTTGCCTCTGCTGGTTTGGTCATTTCGATAACTAAGGCTCCCTGTCCGTTCATGGTTCCGGCAAAAACCTCGTCCCCCGCGGATTTGTCTATGGGAATCGATTCTCCCGTAATCGATGCCTGATTCACTGAAGAATATCCCTCACGCACAATCCCATCCGCCGCGATCCTTTCTCCCGGCCTCACCAACAAGCGGTCGCCTCGCTGCAATTCTTCGACTCGAACTCGCTTTTCCGCGTTTCCTTCTAACACAATAGCTTCTTCTGGGCGTAGTTTCATGATGGACTTAATTTCGTCATTCGTTCGCTCCAGAGTATATCCTTCTAGGGCACCACTTAGGGAAAAAATTAGGATTAAAATCGCCCCGTCTCTCCAATATCCGATACTGGCCGCACCAATTGCAGCTACAACCATAAGCAAATCGACATCTAAATCCTTTTCCTTAATCAGGGTTTGCAGACCCTCCCAGGCTTTCTGATATCCACCTATGGCATAGGCCAAAAGGTAGAAAGGAACTTCAAACTCAGAATGACCATATTCGCCTGAATACCAAGCCAGGATAACAAATCCTAAGCTGAGTGCTGTTACAATCAATCCCTTATGTAGCGACCAAAAGTTATTCCAAGCCGTTCTCATGTTTATTTCTCCTTTGTTCTTCTTTTCGCATAATAGTTGAATACTACTTATGACCCTCTTACTTGACCCATCAAGCTCTATAGTTGGAGTCGTCTTTAAATCCCCCACGCCCTAAAAAGTTTCGGCATTAATCTTTTTTAAGGTGTGCAAAAACTGCCTAATTTCGTCGTCACTCAAAACGGACGTCATCTGATCTGTCAGGTGTAAATGGTAGTCATGATGTTCCTCAAAGACTTTTTTTCCTATATCAGTCAAACTAATAAGATTAACGCGTCTATCTTCTTTCGTCGATTCACGGCGGGCAAAATTCTTCTTTTCTAAGCGATCCACTGTT
Source organism: Desulfosporosinus sp. BRH_c37 (assembly GCA_001516045.1). Taxonomy (GTDB): domain Bacteria; phylum Bacillota; class Desulfitobacteriia; order Desulfitobacteriales; family Desulfitobacteriaceae; genus Desulfosporosinus. The sequence continues at coordinate 21,133 of LOEW01000253.1, read as the reverse complement.
ACTGTAGTGGTTCCTGTCGTAACCCCCAGTTTTTGTGCCAAACCTTTCATATTAATTTTTTCATGCTCACCAAGGACCTCTAAAGCATGTGCTTCAGAAACCGTTAGCTCACTGGATCGCACAATTGAATTTTCCCAGGATGAAAACCCGTTGAAAAACGCCAAGAGTTCATGGGTCAACTCTTCATTAATAGTCACTAAAACTCCTCCTCTGAATATAGTAAGTACTTCAAAATGTTTTATGTTAATAATGTTTGATATTCAAATTATATGATAGCAAAAATACTCTTCGCTGACAAGCCCCCTGTGTCAGCGAAGAGCTTTGAAATCTCCATTTTCCTTCAGCCATTGAAGTGTCACGGTAGAGAGATTATATAACCATTTAAGTCTTTCGTCACCATCCAACAAATAGCAACCATTGCGTTGTCATGGGTACCTATCCGGGGAGAACGTTACTACCTTATTTTCTGAAACTGTATATATCTAATTTGATTAGGAGGAATTTGTCAAATCGTAGAGAATATTACTTTAGAAAAACAAAATAATATTTTGTTTGATCTAGTAAGTCAATGTTTAAATATCAAAACGCTACTTTTACATCTATGTAGATAGAATATACCTTAATCGAAATGGAGGACATACAATGAATTTTAGTATTAAGTTCAAATTAATAGTAATTATTTCAACCCTTATGCTAGCTGGAACGAGCGTGATTGCAACATTCTCTATAACCACATTGTACCAAGAGATTCTTAACTCTGCTCAAAAAAAGTTAAGCTCAGACCTTGCCCTCGGGTCTCAACTGATTGATAATTCGTTTCCAGGCAGTTGGGCTATTCGCGATGGAAAGCTCTATAAAGGTGAAAAACCGATGAATGATAATCCCATCGTAGATGACATTGGAAAACTTTCTGGAGATAATGTTACTATTTTCCAAGGAAACACTCGGGTAGCGACAAACGTCAAAAAAGATGATGGTACACGTGCCGTTGGAACAACTGTTTCCCCCGCTGTAGAACAAATAACCCTACGAGAAGGAAAAACCTATCTAGGCGAAGCAGTTGTAGTCGGAATAAAAAACCAAACTATGTATGAGCCTATTAAAGATAGTCAAGGATCGATTATTGGGATGATGTTCGTGGGCGTCCCGAACGCGCCCTATGATGAGATTGCTTCTGGTGCGCAAGATAAAATCATTGTCTTTATTTTAATAATACTTATAATTGCCATTGGATTGATTTGGCTTATAGCTAATCGTGCAATTAAGCCTTTGCTACATATTGTAGAAACCGCGATACAGGTTTCGAAGGGAACCTTGAATATCGAACCAATTATGGTGCGGGGGAAAGACGAAGTTGCTCAGCTAGGTAATGCTGTAACCATAATGATCAACAGCCTTCGCACACTTATCTCGGAGATTGACCATTCTACAACTAGTCTCGCCTCAGCGACAGAAGAGTTGAATTCAGGTATAGAAGAGACTATAAACGCGGCTAATTTTATGGCAACTTCGACTTCGAAAACAAGTGAACAGGCAAATATCCAAAGATACAAAGCAGAGGAATCTGCAACCCTAGTAACCGGGATATCATTGGGTATCCGTGACATTGCCATAGCTTCACAGGCGGTTCAGAAAATTTCAAACACAAGCGCTGATGAAGCCAAAGATGGCAACGACTCAATTAAAAAAACAGTTAATCAAATGGGCCTGATTGAAACTTCTGTTGCTGAATCTGTGATTTTGGTTGACGCTTTAAACCGTCGCTCCAATGAAATCGGTAGTATAGTTTCCTTAATCAACAATATTGCTTCACAAACTAATCTCCTCGCCTTGAATGCGGCAATCGAAGCAGCTCAAGCAGGCGAACAGGGAAAAGGATTTGCAGTCGTTGCGGATGAAGTAAGAAAATTGGCAGAACAAACCGCTTCATCAACAGGTAAAGTATCAGAACTAGTTATTGCTATTCAAAATGACTCTACATCTTGTCTCTACGGCATGGATAAAGTTAATCAACAGGTTAAATTAGGGCTTGAGTTAGTTAATAAATCAGGAGAGATGTTTAATCAAATCTTAGACTCGACCAGATTAGCCGCTAAAAAGACAGAACAAGTATCGGGAACGACCCAAGATTTATTGCAGAGGACGGAAAAAGTAACGTCTACAATGAAGGACATGGTGACGGATGCGATCAGTACTTTGCAAACGTATCAAACTATTGCTTCGGCATCCGAAGAACAACTAGCTTCAATGGAAGAAGTAGGGGCTACGTCTGAAGAACTTACGAGCATGGCTCTAACCCTTAAAAGTTCAATTGAGAAATTTCAGGTATAGAAGTTTCATCGCTCGTTACATATAAATGTAGAAACAGCCAGAGCCTTCTGGCTGGGTTTCTACATTTACTTACATAAATTCTTTTGGTTTTTTCCCTTTGATAAACTTTGATATATCTCCCAACTTAATAATTTTCCACCCTTTTGGGATGTCCCCCAGCTCCCTACCCTCAAATTCTCCATCCTGAAACGGTTCGAAATCCACAAACCATGCTTTGAAAATAGCCTGGGCCATCTCCTCAAGGGTCTTGTTAATGTGGTTGTTTAGTTCGATTTTGTTACATAAAGCATAATATGTCTCACCGATAAATTTTTGAATTTCCTTCGATGGTATGGGAATTAATAGCTTATCCAGATCCCCTTTTTTAAAGTGTGGAATCAATGTTCCTACCTGAAACTGTTCTATCTGTGTCTGAAATTTAGTACTTCGCAGCACAGCAAATAAATATTTATTATTTATTATTTTGTCGTTTACTCTAAAGGCCATCATATCCTGAGCGATACAAAATCCCACAGGATTTGGAACAAGACAGGCTCTACCAGGTGCACCTTTGTTAACAAATATTATATCTCCAGGAATTGGGTGCGCACGGAACCAATTATGATAAGTATCCTCCGAAATATATCGTACTTTTTCAAATACGGGATAAAGCTCATTTTTCTTTATACAATTTGTTGCAATTAATGAAATACCAGTTTCAGTAGTTGGTACAGTTTTTCCTCTATTATCCACAATAAAGGCTAGAACTTCAGTTAGGGGTAAACACTCACAATTAGACATATCACTAAAACTCAAAACCAATTGCCCCCAATCGCTGTTTGATCTCTTCCTCCAGCTTATGGGACTTACTGAACATCTCCGCAAGCTCGCCAGTGAGCCGTGTCATTTTTTCCTCAAAAGGTTCGCTGTCTTCCTCCTGCTCTTCAATGCCTACATATCTACCCGGAGTTAGAATATACTCATGCCCTCTAACCTCTTCAATATTCGCTGATTTACAAAACCCTTGAATATCTTCGTAGTCTTTTTCATCACGCCAATGGTGATGCGTATCGTAAATTTGCTTGATTTCCTCATCAGATAACTCTCGATGCTTTCGCGTAACCATCGTCCCCATTTTTCGTGCATCAATAAAGAGTATTTTCTCCCTGCGATTTTCTCTCTTCTTAGAAATAAACCATAGGCAAACTGGGATGGTAACATTGTAAAATAGATTTGGGGGCATAGTGACTATACAGTCCACCAAACCGGCTTCAACAATGTTCTTTCTGATATCCGCTTCTGCCTTTGTCGAAGTACTCATCGAACCATTAGCAAGCACAAATCCGGCAATGCCCTTGGGAGATAATTTACTGATCATATGCTCTATCCAAGCGTAGTTGGCGTTATTTTGTGGTGGGATGCCATATTTCCAGCGGACATCATCCTGTATCAATGTATAATCGCTTACATTAAAGGGCGGATTTGCTAAGATATAATCCGCTCTTAAGTTCTTGTGCAGGTCATTAGCGAAGGAGTCTGCATCCCTTCCCCCTAAATTACCGTCAATACCACGGATGGCAAGGTTCATTTTGCAGAGGCGCCACGTAGTAGCCGTAAATTCTTGACCGTAGATATGAATATTGTCTTTTCTCCCTTGGTGCTCCTCTACAAATTTTGCTGACTGGACAAACATACCGCCCGACCCGCAGCAGGGGTCATAAACTCTACCTTCGTAAGGCTCCAGCATGCCAACAAGGAGTTTTACAATTGTTGGTGGGGTATAAAACTCACCCTCGCTCGAACCAAATTTACCCAAGAAATATTCATAGACTCTACCTAAAACATCTTGTGCCTTTGCGGTTTTACTTCCTAAATTAAAAGAGAATAAATCGATGAGCTCTCCGAGCTTGGTTTTATCAAGCTCTGGTCTGGCATAGTTTTTTGGTAAAACACCCTTAAGATTTTTATTCTCTCGTTCAATGGCAATCATGGCTTCGTCAATAATTTGGCCAATGGTGCTTTGTTTGGCGCTCTTCTTGATAAATTCCCATCTGGCATTGCTCGGTACGAAGAAAACATTGTCTTCGATATAGGCATCTCGATCTTCTTCGAAGCCGTCCCCCTCGACAATCAGTTCATTATATTTTTCTTCAAAGCTGTCTGAAATGTATTTTAGAAATATCAACCCTAAGATGACATCCTTATAATCAGAAGGCTGTATATTACCCCTTAGTTTATCCGCCATTTCCCATAACTTGTTTTCAAATTCTAAATTCACAGCCATAGTTTTGACCCTCCAATTATTTTACTCTACTTGTACTTCCATGCGCGGTCATCATTTACCAACCCGTTCGCACAAAGAAATATAAACCCAAGCAGATGAGTATTCCACCACTTATATAAGTGATATACTGACTCCATTTCGTTATGCGGGGTAAACTCTTTAACACGGCTGTAAATGTACCCGCAATCATCAACGGTAACCCATGGCCCAGCCCATAAATAAAGAGCAACAAAGCGCCATACCATAGTACACCTTGCCCAGCCACATAAGTCATCAAAACCGCCAGAACTGGAGTTGCACATGGGGAAGCAACCAGACCAAATAATAACCCAACTCCAAACGGTCCTAGTACTCCCCCTCTTTTCTCTGGCATCGTCTTCAAACCAGGTAACTCAATATTAAGAACACCAATTAATTGTAATCCCATTAGAATTGCAAAAACGCCAATAATATATGGCCAGGCAGGCCCGATCTGGCCAAAAGCATTACCTAAGAGCGCTGCGGTAATCCCCAATATGGCAAAGGTGACAGCTAAACCCAGCACAAAAAACGCTGAAGTGATAAAGCCTTTAGTTTTAGTCGGCTTTTCTAACCCGCCGATATATCCCAACATGACTGGTAACATTGATAATATGCAGGGACTTAAGCTAGTCATAATTCCGCCTAAGAAGACTAGAACTAAGATAGATAATCCGCCTGAGGCCAAAGCATTGGGGATCGTTTCTTTAAAGAACGATTCAGACCAGCTATTGTTTGGATTCCCGGAATTTATGGCATTTTCTAAGGTGGCGTTACTCTGAGGTCCGGTATCGTTGTAGGTAATTTGCCCTTTTTGATCAATTACGAAAAAGGCAGGAATATAATATATATTAAATTGTTGGGTGAGAACCTGGCTTTCAGGGTCATCAATATCAACGACAATAAAGTTGATTTTCTCACTAAATTTTTTCTCTAGAGCCAGCACCACGGGCTCCATGCTCTTACAACTGGGTCACCACTTAGCATAAAACTCCAAAAAAATTGGTTTACCAGATTTCTTCGCATCTTCGAAAGCTACCTGTGGCCGCTTAGTCACCTGAAATTCAGATGAGCTATAGGACCTCGGTATAACCAATGCCAAAATTGATAAAACCCCAACCAATATTAAGATCAGGACTTTAACCTTCGTCTTCATATTTCACCCCCCCCAGATTTCCATTTCACCAAGTGAAAATATACTGTAAGGATCAGATCCTTACAGTATATTATCTCAGTAATTAAAGTCTGTCCAATAGCTATCCCTAGCCAATTGCTGAAAGCGGCTGTTCCCTTGTATAATGACCTTAGATATATTTTTAGAAGGAGTTTGCCCAGTTATGAGGATTTTACTAGTTGATGACGAGAAAAAGATTACGACTGTGCTCAAAGCATATCTTCAACAAGAGGGATTTCAGGTCAGCACTGCCATAAACGGACTTGTAGCTTTAGCCATGTTTAAAGAAAACCCATTTGATTTACTTATTCTCGATTTAATGCTCCCAGGTTTGTCCGGTACAGAAATTTGTAGCGAGATCCGTAAAATATCCTCAGTACCCATCATAATGCTCACAGCAAAAGTCGAAGAAGAGGATCGAATCCAAGGGCTAAGTATTGGGGCCGATGATTACGTCACGAAGCCCTTTAGTCCTCGCGAAGTGGTCGCCCGCGTCCGAGCCGTACTTCGTCGAACAAGTAACGAAACCTCACCGCTGGCAGACGCTGTCTCCTATGACAACGGCCTTACCATTGATAACCTACAGCATGAAATTCGACTATATAATCAGGAAATCTCTTTAACCCCCACCGAATTCAAGATCCTTGGTGCCTTGGCGAAACACCCAGGACGAGTGTATTCAAGGGGACAACTTGTAGAAATCGTTCAAGGACACGACTTCGGCGGCGATGACCGCGTAATTGATGCGCATATTAAGAAGATTCGTCAGAAAATCGAAGCCACCCCTAGCGATCCTCAAATAATTATGACCGTTTACGGCATCGGCTACAAATTCAATCCTAGTGCAGGGGGATAATATGCGCAAAAAACTATTCCTCTCTACACTAATCATCTCGCTAATTACCTTAACCTTTAGCATGCTCGCCGTGAATTTTGTCTTCCATCGACAATTCAGTGATTATCTTACCAAAACGAACGAAACCTCCTTGGAACAATTACCCACTCGTCTAAGCGCCCTTTATCAGAGCAAGGGAACATGGGATCCTACCTCTCTTGATGAAATTAGCCATACCCTCCCAGTCGGGACGGTCGTCACGTTGACAGATCCTAATGGTCAACTTATTGCCACATTAAATAACGCTATGGAAAATATGATGCACGGTCAAGGCAGTATGGGTATGGGCATGGGAAGGTCCTCCTCTTCCATCACAAATTGGAAAACGAAAACCATAACCGTGACCGGACCACATGGGAAAATAGCTACTGCACTCGTCCGCTACCCAGCGACCGCTCAGATTCTCAATCCCCAGGATGTTCTCTTCCAGTCTTCAGTCTTTCGTTCTCTCCTCTTTGCTGGAGGGTTGGCGCTTCTATTCGGCATTATCCTCAGCTATTTTACAAGTCGTCGTCTCGTCGCACCCCTAAAGCGTTTAACTCAAGCCGCCAATCGCATCGGCCAGGGACACCTTGATGAGCACGTTGCCCTACAAAGCAAAGACGAGGTTGGACAATTAGCAATCGCTTTTAACGCCATGGTAGACAATTTAAATCGCCAAGAAACCCTCCGCAAACAGTTTACCGCTGATATAGGTATTCCTCTCGATTAATCTCACCGCGTGCATAGCGCTCATCCAATATATCCAACGAAGTATGCGCATTAGCTTGATGGCTCCTACAGCATAGCCCTCCAGAATGCGATGAATTAAACATGTAATAAGCAACGATGGCTAATAGGATTAGGCCAAACATCATTTGAGATCTCCCCTTTTGTTATTTCTACTCATCATGCTCCCTCCGGACTTACTCATGAATTGGTTCATTTTATCAAGGTTATCTTGCCCAATTTGAACCTTTACAACCGGATCCGAATTCATGAGTTCTTGTTTCAATAAAAAGCTCCCTCCCCCAATAAATTTTAAGGTTACAGCATTTGCTTTCTATGCTTTCTTCTATGTCATTAGTGTAACTCTCGGATACGATTAACTAATGAAAAAGTTGTGAATTTCCTATGAAGAAGGGCATAAAAAAGTGAGCGTCTCTGAACAGAGACACTCATCTTTTTAAAAATATTTATTTCTACACACATATCATCTTATTTCAATGTCAAAACCCAATTGCGGAGTCCATTCGTTTGATCTGCCCCGTCATGAAATCTACTGTATCATCGTCCGTAGAAAAAAGCATTTCAATTACTTGTGGACGACTAAGGTTATTACCTTCACAAAGTTTGTCCAATCTCCTCAGGACCTCGGAATCTATACTAAGACTAATTTTGACTTTTTGTTTTTGTGATTTCAATCTTTCCGCTCCTCTTTAAATTACTCTATATTCCTATTCTACTACAATGCTAGCAAACAACAACCTTTATTTTCAGTGATTTTCCTTTCAAACACATTCAATATACACTTCATATACTTCCGATATTATTTCAATTAATAGGTTGTTGACAAAGACTCACCCATGTTCTAAACTACAAATGAGCTGACATTGAGATCGCGCTGATAGGCGTGACACCAAAAATCAAGAAAACACCTGCTATGGACGGCAGGTGTTTTCGTCTTATTCTTGTGTCTATTCCAAACATGCTTCAATAAATCCTCTAAATAATGCCTGGCTATGCGTTTCAGTATCTATACTTTCTGGGTGCCACTGGACCCCCAGGCAAAACTTAGCACCGTGCTTTTCAATCCCCTCAATAATCCCATCTGAGGCGAGCGCATTTTGAATAAAGCCCGGTGGAATTTCTGATACAGCTTGATGATGAAGACTGTTGACCCCAATTTTTGTCTCTCGAAGTAGACGATACAGTCGTGATTCCCTTACGATCTCCACATTATGCCAAATGCATTGACGTGGGGCTGTTTGGCTATGTTCCATTGCACTAGGATATTGGCTGCAAATATCTTGATAGATACCTCCCCCAGCGGCAACTGCTAAGACTTGTATGCCTCGACAAATCCCTAAAAGTGGAAAATTTTGATGCATGGCCTGTTGAGTAAGTAAAAGCTCGCTCAGGTCCCGCTCAGGAAAACACTGCCCAACTCCGCGGTGAGGATCTTCTCTTAAATAAACGGGGGAAATATCTCCACCACCCGTTAAAAGCAAGCCATGAATTTGATCTAATAATTCTCTACCCTCTTCATGAGTCCGGATTGGCGGAAGAATGACAGGAATTCCACCCGCTTTTCTAACCCCTTCAACATAATAATGCCGCGGAAATGTCTTTAGTTCTTCCGTACAATGAGCCGCAGTAATACCGATCACTGGTTTTCTTAACATCCACTCCGTCTCCTCTCAATGCGCTGTCCCGAAGACACTGTCTTCGCACGGATTAACCTTCTTGCAGGATGGACGAGTGTCCCTGTAGCCCGAAGACACTGTCTTCGCGCGGATTAGCCGTCTTGCAGGATGGCGAGAAGGGACCGCTGGCCCGAAGACACTATCTTCTCACGGATTAACCTTCTTGCAGGACAGCGAAAAGGGACACCCAAAAGTTAAAGGCTATATTAACAAATAAAAACAGCGTCGGTTATTGTCTCCGCTACGCTGTCTCTCTTATTCCTCAAATATCCGCAAGTCCTAAACTGATTTCGATGGCTTGATCTACCCTGAGCATTACTTCTTCATCCAAAACAGCAACTTTTTCTTTAAGCCGACTTTTATCAATCGTCCGAATCTGTTCAGTTAGAATGACGGAATCTCGTTCCAAACCGCTTCGCTTAGCCCGCACTTCGACGTGAGTGGGTAATTTTGCTTTTGCAATCTGTGAAGTAATTGCGGCAATAATTGTCGTCGGGCTGAATTGATTCCCTATGTCGTTTTGAATCACGAGGACTGGACGAGTTCCTCCTTGTTCCGAGCCGACGACGGGGTTAAGCTCTGCGTAGTATATTTCCCCGCGTTTTATCATCATCTGTGATACGCCACCATCGTTTCTTCATAGCACTCTAATACTTCTTGTTCAGTAGAAAATAGCTCCCTAGCTATCGACAAGTTCAGTTGCGCCATCTCTAAGTACCCTTTACGCATCTGCTCGTGGATTCCTTTTTTCCGGCGTTCGTGAAGGATGCTATTAAGCGCCTCTCGAATAAATTCACTGCGATTTCGTTTCTCAACTGTGACTATTCCGTCCACTTCCGCAAGCAAACTCTCGGGCAAACTGATCATAATCCGCTTACTTTCTGCCACATTAGCACCCCCAAGTCATTTAGCTAGCTAAAGCTATACTCTATTATAGACAGTAATGCAAAAAAGTGTCAACGAACTATAAGAGTAAATTAGCCTAAATCCCTAGAAAATCCGGTCATTTACGCATGTAATTTATGGTAAGTAGAAAAATCCAAGCTAAATTATACGAAACCATTGTTTTCTAAAGATAGTATATCAGTATATCACTCTTGATATACTGTTTTTTGAACTGAGTTGATTTTTGAGCTTACTTCAATAGCCTTTTAACCATGGCCTTATGGGCTAACTCTTCCAAGCGGTCGTCGAGTTCTTTCAAGCGAGTGTTCGATCCGCGCCTTAGCATGGCCAGTTCCAACAACATGTCAGTGAATAGTGGATTTTTTGGGAGAAGTGGTCCGTGCATATACGTGCCAAAGACATTACGGTAATGTACCCCTTCCTCACGGTTGTCCCCGTTATTCCCATGCCCAAATAAAACTTTACCCAAAGGCCTAATTCCTTCACCTAAATAGGTTTTACCTGAGTGATTCTCGAACCCAACCAAGGTCCTAAAGCTTTTATCAATTTCTATTTCTACAACAACATTACCGATTAAACGCTTCGCTCCAGCGACAGTCCAGATATCTATTATGCCCAATCCCTGAATCTTTTCTCCACTGGCCATTTGATAGTATCTGCCCAACATTTGATACCCGCCACAAATGGACAGAACGACAAGGCCATTCTCTATCGCACTTCGTAATTCCTTTTCCCGACGCATCAAATCTTGAACCAGTAGACCTTGTTCACGGTCAGAGCCCCCGCCCAGAAAGAGAATATCCATCCTCATAAAGTCCAGGGCTTCACCCAAAGAGGCTTGCTGTATTACTGGCTCGATTCCTCGCCATCGACAGCGGGCCGCTAACGCTAAAATATTCCCTCGATCTCCATAAAGATCGAGCAGATCCGGATAAAGATGGCAAATATTTAGTTCCACTTAGTAAGCCCCCTCTCCACCAAGATTAGTCTTAGTCCGAGACAATCCGGCGTTATTTTGACGACTTTCAAGAAGCTCACGAAGCGGGAATAACAAAGTATATGTGGGTAATACAAAGGTCACCTCTTCCACTGTCCTACTTGTTTGCAAGCGATTAAACGCTTCAGCCAAATTATGTTCAATAACCAGTTTCTCGACGGATAGTCCAGCATATTTAAGCCTCAAGGCTATGTCCTCGGCACGAAGTCCAGTGCAAATCACTTGGTTTATACTAGCCTCCTGCGTCCCTAATCGTTCAAAATTGACATCCCAAAGCCAAGAAATGTCTCTTCCATCTGCCGCTAAATCATTAATTCCAATTAAAATCCGCAGGGGTTTATTTACTCCAAGCATCGTCTGGATAACTTGATTAAACCCTGTTGGGTTTTTAACGAGAGTTAACGTAATCTCCCCTTCCGGCAAATAAAAACGTTCCATTCGTCCTGCTTGAGGAATAAAGCCACGTAGCCCATTTTCAATCAAGGCATCGTTTACTCCTAGTTGACGAGCAGCGGTAAGTGCTGACAAAGCATTGTACAGATTATAGTACCCTTGTAGAGCAATAGTAAAAGAATTTCTATCAGCCCTAAAGTGAAGCAAGCCCTCCTCAGAACAGATATCTTGAGCCAATATTTGAGGCTCAGGGCGGTGAAATCCACATCCTAAACAATTAAAAATTCCCAGTTGCCCATAATGAAAAAGAGAATAATTAAGTTCTGTGCCGCATACTGGGCAAAACCTTGCTTCCCGAGTTTCTTGGCTCTCGCTCACGCTATCAGGAGTACGTTCGACGCCATAGTAAATCACCTGAGCATGATCCGTACCAAACTGGGCAACCAAAGGATCATCTGCATTTAACACGAGGACCGTTTTTTTTGGTAGAGACTCTCTGACCATACGGACAGTTGTATCTAACTCCCCGTAACGATCAAGCTGATCACGAAAGAAGTTAGTCACGATTGCTAAACTAGGAGATACTTGTTCGCAAAACTTTGGAACTGTTGCCTCATCCACTTCCAACAAAGCCAACTTCGTCCGAGATAACCCACTCCACCGAGTATTTCGGATTAAAGCACCTGTAATACCCGTCACTAAGTTCGCCCCGGCTTGGTTAAACGCAAAAGTTTTTCCAGCCTCGCGCAAAATACTCGCCAGTAGATTAGCAGTCGTCGTTTTTCCATTGGTCCCAGTGACCATAATGATCCCTTCCGTATATGCCACACTCAAATGTTTCATTATATCTGGGTCCAGCCCATGTGCAATTTTTCCAGGTAAGGTTGTCCCTTTTTTTCCGGTGAATTGCAGACCTAAAGAGATGAGCTTTCCGACCCATAATGCCACCCAAAAACGCCACGTTCGTTTCATAGCTACTCCTTTGATTGTTGTCATATTCATTGTAGCACGCTTATTTGTATTATCAACCAAAAATAGTTTAGAACAAACATGCCTGATGTATTTCCCTAACAGAAAAACCTCCTGAACCTTAGAGAAGATTCCAGAGGTCTTCCTACGCACTATCCAATTAATCCGCAACGAACTTTTCCAGATTAAAAAAATCTTCATGTTCCGGTGACCATTCGCGGATATCCACCTTCGGCTTGCGCTCATTCCGACTTACTAGGTTAAGTTCCTTTTTTTAGTCGCACCCGCCACCGCCTCCATCACACCCTCCCGAATCACAAGAACCTGAATCTCCAGATGAGAAATCGAATCCCGAGTTATGATCTGAATACTCGTGATGGTTACAATGGTGGGTGATATCAGAACCATAATAAATATTATCCGTTCCATTTGGTGTATTGTGGTTCCGTTGTTTGCTTGGGTTACGCGGGCCAAGTACAAGTGCTCGAATAACCATGGCAATTACTATCGCCATGAATAGGAGGATAAGAAATTCCATTTAGGCTCATCCCTTTCTCTTAGTTAGACAATTTATTCGGCAAAGGTGCTTAAGAAACCTTTTTCCTATCAGGAATTGTTAGATAACATGTATTATTGAAATAGCAAAAGCCTTTACGTAATGCGTAAAGGTCTTGCTTTGATTTCAGTTGAAATTAAAAAGCCTTGAAACCATTAATACTTTGATTAACAAACATATCAAGTGCCGGACCTAGCACAAAGCTTAGGAAAAGTCTAAATCCCTCCGCCAAAACAAGAGCTACACCAACACGGAGTAGAAGACGTCCTCCACGAGACGTTGAACGACGCAAAATTCCATCAAAATCGAGGGCTCCGGCAGCACCCCAGCCGAGCATCAGACAAATAACAAAAAAAGCATAACTCATCCCAGTGGTTAGATCAAACACAGCCTCACCCCCTTGCCAAAACTTATGATGTAGCAAAGGGTTTTATGCACACCATTGGGTAAGGTAACGTTTTATTGTCCTCAACACCATGGTATAATATGGTTATAGTATTTTAGAGTACAGAAAAGCTTGTTAAGAGGAGGCGCATGAATGGCTTTTGATTTAGACGAAGGGTTAATTCGGAGTATCCAAGAAATTGGTCAAAACTATGCCATAGAACAAATAGTTCTTTTCGGATCACGGGCAAGAGGTGATCATATGCCCGCAAGCGATATCGATCTGGCAGTTTTTCTATTGCCAGAGTTTAATAACAGAGGGCGTATGACTAGTGACTTTGACGACCTTAATACGCTCTTGAAAATAGACATCGTATTCATTAATGAACACATTGACCCTAATTTATTGGAGAATATTAAGAGAGAAGGTATATTTCTATATGAGCGAGCCAAACATAAAAGTCAATAACTATAACAATGCACTTTCTAGACTAAAAGAAGGGATCGGCAAATATAATGAAGCCAATGATCTGTTAAGAGATGGGGTAATACAGCGTTTTGAGTTTACCTTTGAGCTTGCGTGGAAAACCTTAAAGGCTGTCTTTGAAGATGAGGGCTTAGCAGGCTTAAATTCTCCGAAGATGGTATTGCGTGAAGCCTTTGCGGCAGAGCTTATTAAAGATGATGAATTATGGCTTGCCATGCTAAGTGACAGAAATTCAACTGCACACATCTACAATGAACAATTGGCGATTGAGATATGTCATAATATTCAAGAAAAATATGTCATTGAACTTGTGAATTTGCTTGAAAAAATTAAACTAAGGCTCGGTGAATGAAGCAAACTTCAAGATTTATTTTATCATCATTAACATCGTCATACACAATATCTATATTGTGATCTAACAAGTAGTTATAGGAGTAATATGAGAAAATAACTGCCAGAACGTCAAAACGTTCTGGCTGCCGATATATACCCCAAACCAATTTACATAATGTTCTTATTTACATTTCGTCTCCTGGCAGCCCAGCCAGAGACTTCGCTTTAGCGTTAGCGAATCCTTAAGCGAGTGGTTACCAAACTTTGTGAAAGCGCAACATGCATCGGCGTGGCTGAGCACAGGACGTGCGAAGCCGACAACTGAGCCCGAAGACACTGTCTTCGCACGTATTAACATTCTTGCAGACGATAAGCGGACGAGCTTATCGCCACACTGCAACTCATAACGCATACTCCTGCAGTGTGGATTGGCGAATTGTCACGATAGTCTCCAGTGGAGATTATCGCCGTAGGCGGGTTCTTTAAAAGAATACTATCGCCGAAGGATGCACCCCGCCCTCTTTCATTTGGCGCTTGAACAACTAGTTTGGTTCCACGAGCTTCCGGATGAGCGGTGCTAATGCGAAGTCTCCCTATTTAATCACGCTTTTCCCCATTAGATATTTATCGACTTCCCGTGCCACAAGCTTTCCTTCCTGGATAGCCCAGACAACCAGGCTCTGCCCTCTTCTCATGTCACCGGCGGTGAAGACTTTCTCCACATTGGTCTCGAAAACCTCGTATTCCGCTATAACATTACTCCTAAAATCTCTCTCTAGCTTTAGCTCACTTGGTAGGGTATCTTCCGGACCTAAAAATCCCATGGCCAATAACACAAGGTCAGCTTTCCATACCTTTTGACTGCCCGGAACTTCTTGAGGAACCATTCTTCCGGAGGAGTTCTTAACCCAGGTGATTTCTACGGTTTGTACCTCCTTGACCTCACCGTTCTCATTTCCTACAATTTTTTTCGTAGAGATGAGGTAATTTCTCGGATCCTTTCCATAGAGGCTTATGGCCTCTTCCTGACCGTAGTCCACCTTAAGCTTCAGCGGCCATTCCGGCCACGGATTAGACTCTTCAATTCTCTTTTCAGGCGGTTCAGGCATAATTTCAAACTGGTAGACGCTCTGGCAACCATGCCTTATGGAGGTGGCGACACAGTCCGTTCCCGTATCCCCTCCACCTATGATAATGACATTCTTGCCCTCAGCACTTATATATTTACCATCCTTAAGCTCAGAATCCAGGAAGCTTTTGGTATTAGCCTTCAGAAAATCGACTGCAAAGTGAACCCCCTTCAGGTCTTTTCCTTCAACCTCCAAACCCCGTGCCTTGGTTGCTCCTGCACATAGCACAACCGCATCATACTGATCAACGAGCTCCTGAGCACTGATATCCCGGCCTACCTCAGTATTAAACACGAATTGGATTCCGGATGCCTTCATCATCTCAATGCGCCGTTCCACAATTCGTTTTTCGAGCTTCATGTTGGGAATCCCGTACATCAGCAGACCGCCAGCTCTATCGTTTCTCTCATAAACAGTTACGTCATGACCGACAAGATTTAAATAATAAGCTGCTGACATCCCTGCTGGGCCTGAACCGACAACAGCGATTTTTCGCCAAGTTATTTTAGTTCTTCTTGGCGCTACCCAGCCTTCGGCAAAGGCTTTCTCAATGATTTCATATTCAAGACTGTTGATGGCAACCGATTCCATAATATAGCCTTCTGTGCAGGACCCTTCACAGGGCGCAGGGCATACTCTTCCTGTAAATTCCGGGAACGGGTTGGTTCTTATCAGCCTTTTGTAAGCGTCCTCCCACAGTCCCTTATAAACCAGCTCATTCCACTCCGGAATCAGATTGTGCACAGGACATCCTGCAGCCATGCCGTTTAACAGAACCCCGCCATTGCAAAAAGGAACTCCGCAGTTCATACATCTTGAGCCCTGAGTTTTTACGACCTCAAGATCCTGGGGAAGCCTTAGTTCATTCCAGTCTTTGATTCTTTCTTCTGGAGGACGTTTCTTCGGATTAACTCTTTCATACTCTAAAAATCCAGTCGCTTTTCCCATAGCAAAGTCCCACCTTAATCCAATTTTCAAGACCCCCACTTCTATCAGGGGGTGGATTCTTCGTAAACTTCAGGTGGGGTAGAGTCCATCCTTCGCCGCGATGTGTCCCTTTTGGGATAAGGCGGCTACGGCGAACCCCTCCACCGGAGGCTTTCGTATCTGAAGCCTCGATGTTCAGCTTTAGCTGAACGAGTTCACTGCTAAAGTCCTAATTTTTAAAATTCTCTTTGAACGCAACCATCAAAGCTTCTTCACCGCTTAAGCCCGCCTTGTGAGCCTTTTCAATATTTTGAAGCATACGTTTGTAATCTTTAGGAATAACCTTGCTGAATCTTAGAGCATAGCCTTTCCAGTCACCAAGAACCTTCTTACCCAGTTGACTGCCGGTATACTGAACATGTTTTCCAATCAGGTCCTTGATTTCATTCAGTTCTTCTTCAAATTCGATTTCTTCCAGTAACACTAGGGACTTGTTACAGTATATTTCGTCAAAGTCTAGAATATAGGCTACACCGCCCGACATTCCCGCCGCAAAGTTTCTTCCTGTTTTGCCCAGGACAACCACTTTACCGCCTGTCATATACTCACAGCCATGGTCACCCACACCTTCAACCACTGCTTTTACTCCGCTATTCCTGACGCAGAATCGTTCCCCGGCGATTCCGTTGATATAGGCTTCTCCTGAAGTTGCCCCGTAAAAAGCGACATTTCCAATCAGAATATTTTTCTCAGGATCAAAGTTAGATGTCTTCGGCGGATATACGACAATTTTGCCACCGGAAAGGCCTTTTCCTAAATAATCATTGGCATCTCCCTCCAGTTCAAGAGACATTCCTTTAGGAATAAATGCTCCAAAGCTCTGTCCTGCTGATCCGACAAAGGTAAGTTTGATGGTATCTTCGGGAAGTCCATTGATGCCGTAGTGCTTCGAAATCTCGCTCCCGACAATTGTTCCGACCACTCTATCGACATTATTAATCTTCAGTTTAGCCCTGATGGATTTCTGGTTCTCGAGCGCTGGCTTGCACATCCTAAGCAGCTTTTTTATATCGAGTGATTTCTCCAGCATATGGTTCTGGGACTGGGTATTGAAGCGACTGAGATCGGCACCCGCATACGGCTGATACAGAATCTGTGCTAGATCAAGATTCCTTGCCTTCCAGTGCTTAATATTTTCTTTAGTTTTAAGTCTATCTGTCCGTCCAACCATTTCAGTGATGGTCCTAAAACCAAGTTTAGCCATAATTTCACGCATTTCCTGCGCGACAAAGCGCATGAAGTTCTCAACATATTCAGGTTTACCTGTGAAGTTTTTTCTTAATGTTTCATCTTGAGTAGCTATCCCTACAGGACATGTGTTGAGGTTACAAACCCTCATCATGACACAGCCTATGGCAATCAAAGGAGTTGTCGCAAAGCCGAATTCCTCTGCTCCTAGCATTGCTGCAATCACAACATCCCTGCCAGTTAGCAGCTTTCCATCGGTTTCCACAACCACTCTGTCTCTTAACTTGTTGAGAACCAAAGTCTGATGTGTCTCGGCAAGCCCCAGCTCCCATGGAAGGCCTGCATTTCTAATGCTTGTTCTTGGAGACGCTCCTGTCCCTCCGTCATAGCCACTGATCAGGATGACATCCGCTTTTCCTTTGGCTACCCCTGCAGCAATTGTCCCAACGCCCACTTCAGAAACGAGCTTAACGCTAATCCGCGCCTCTTTGTTGGCATTTTTAAGGTCATGAATAAGTTCAGCCAAATCTTCAATCGAATAGATATCATGATGCGGCGGTGGCGAAATCAGATCGACGCCCGGCGTTGAATGCCTTACCTTGGCAATTTCAGGATAAACCTTACGACCTGGAAGCTGACCACCTTCACCGGGTTTTGCTCCTTGAGCCATTTTTATCTGGATCTCTTGAGCATTTACCAGGTAATAGCTGGTTACGCCAAAGCGTCCCGAAGCAACTTGCTTGATGCCACTGTTTTTAGTGTCCCCATTGGCCATGGTTGTGAATCGTTCGCTATCCTCTCCACCTTCACCGGTGTTGCTCTTGCCGCCCAGTCTGTTCATAGCGATCGCCAGACATTCGTGAGCTTCCTTGCTGATTGAACCATAGGACATGGCCCCGGTCTTAAACTTTCTGACGATAGATTCAACCGATTCAACTTCTTCAACTGGAATCGTATCCCCTGCATGGTACTTGAAATCAAGCAGATTCCTGAGGGTGCATATTTCTTCTTCATTGACCTTTTTAGCGAAATCCTTAAAGAGGGAGTAATTTTTTTCCCTGCATGCTTTTTGAAGTATATAGATGGTTTGAGGATTGTAGAGATGAATTTCCCCATCCTCTTTGCACTGAAAGTACCCACCCACCTCTAATGTGTCGGTATACGGAGAATTTTCAAGATAAGCGCTCTCATGCCGCATCTGATTTTCAAGGGCAATTTCTTCAAGTCCTATCCCTTCCAATCTTGAGGGGGTCATCGTGAAATATTTGTGGATCAAATCCGTTCTAAGACCAACTGCCTCAAAAATTTGAGAGCCATGGTAGCTTCGCATAGTAGAGATACCCATTTTAGTGAGAACTTTAAGAATACCTTTTACAGAAGCCTTAATGAAGTTCTTTATACCCTCTTCATAAGTTAGTCCGTCCAGCAAATCTTTTTCGGAAAGATCCTTAATAGTTTCATAGGCTAGATACGGATTAATGGCTGTAACGCCATACCCAATCAGGGTACAGAAATGGTGCACTTCCCTTGGTTCTCCTGATTCCAGTACGATTCCAAGCTTGGTCCTGATCTCTTTTCTGATCAAGTGGTGATGAAGCCCCGAAGACACCAAAAGTGCAGGGATGGCTGCATAACTCTCATTGACACCCCGGTCAGATAGGATAATAATATTAGCCCCTCCGCTAATTGCTTTATCAGTTTCTCTGAAAATCCTATCTAAGGCCTTTTCCATCGACCTCACCCCTTCCGAGGCTTTATAAAGGATGGATAGGGTAATTGCTTTAAACTTCTTATTATTAAGCTGTTTAATCGTATTTAGCTGTTGATTAGTCAGGATTGGATGCTCCAAGAAGATACTGGCTGAATTTCTTTGATCGAGATCCAGCAGGTTTCCAGTATCCCCAAGGTGTATGCTACTTGAAGTGACGATTTCTTCTCTTATTCCGTCGATTGGGGGATTGGTGACCTGTGCAAAAAGTTGTTTAAAGTAAAGGTACAGCATTTGGGGTTTCTCAGATAATACAGCAAGCGGCGAATCCATACCCATAGCGCCAATCGGATCAACGCCTTGTATAACCATAGGCAGAATTGTTTTTGTTATATCCTCAAATGTATAGCCGAAGGCTTTCTGCTGCTTAATCAGGTTTTCCGTTACTTTCTTTTCAGGCACTTTCTCAGCCGGTATATCGTTCAGATGAACGATATACTGCTTATTCCATTCTGCATAGGGATGTAATATCGATACACTTTCTTTGAGTTCCTCGTCAGTGATGATTCTCTGCGCTTCGGTATCGATCAGTAACATTTTGCCCGGTTCCAGTCTACCTTTATATTTTACATTTTCAGGCTTAATGTCCAAGACACCAACTTCTGAAGCCAGGACAACTTTATCATCTTTTGTTACATAATACCGAGAAGGTCGGAGTCCGTTTCTGTCCAGTACTCCGCCAATAACCACACCGTCAGAGAAACCCATGGCCGCCGGCCCATCCCAAGGCTCCATTAAATAGTCATGGAATTGGTAGAAGTCCTTTTTTTCCTTCGACATCAGCTCATTTTTTTCCCAGGGCTCAGGGATCATCATCATCACAACATGCGGAAGCGACCTTCCCGTGAGGTGTAGGAATTCAAGACTATTGTCGAACATCGATGAGTCACTGCCCGACTCGTCGACGATAGGATATACTTTTGTGAGATCCTCAAAAAACGGTGAATCGATACACTTCTGTCTCGCTTTCATCCAGTTGACGTTCCCTCTAATAGTATTGATTTCGCCGTTGTGAACGATATAACGGTTGGGATGTGCTCTCTCCCAGCTTGGGAAGGTGTTAGTGCTAAACCTTGAATGAACCATAGCAAGCGCAGATGTAAAATCAAGATCTGCCAGGTCAAGATAGAAATTTCTAAGTTGTTCTGCTGTGAGCATACCTTTATACACTATGGTTTTTGAGGAAAGGCTGGCGACATAGAAGGTTCCTCCCTTGTCTTCACACATCGGAATAATGACTTTTTCAGCCCTTTTTCTTATAATATAAAGCTTTCTTTCAAAATCCATATCATCCGTTATACTGGCATCCTTTTCGATAAATACCTGAATGAATCGGGGCATTACAGCTTTTGCACCTTCACCGATTGTTGTCCTATCGATCGGAACCTCTCTCCAGCCTAGAATCCTCTGTCCTTCCTCCAGAACAATTTCTTCGAAAGTTTCTATTTGCGTTTTTCTGAAGTCATCATACCTATGGGCAAATACCATACCCACGCCATAGCTGCCTTTTTCCGGCAAATCAAAACCCAACGCATCACATTCCCTTTTGAAGAAATCATGTGGAATTTGGATCAGTATTCCGGCACCATCGCCTGTATTTTCATCGGCTCCGCTCGCCCCTCTGTGGCTTAAGTTTTCCAGCACAGTTAATGCCTCATCTATAATGTCATGAGACTTCTCTCCCTTGATATTAACAACAAACCCCATACCGCACGCATCATGTTCAAATGCTGGATCATAAAGACCCTGTTTTTTTGGCAAACCATAACTTTGCATAATACACACCCTTTATCCAAATCGTAAGACTCCCACTTCTACAAGTGGGAGCGGTACACTTATTCTGCTTCGGTGACGAAAGCCTCCGGTACGATAGTCTCCAGTACGATAGTCTCCAGTGGAGAGTATCGCCGAAGCCGTGATCCCAATAGGAATACTTACCGGCGTAGGAT
>LOEW01000252.1 GCA_001516045.1 Desulfosporosinus sp. BRH_c37 | reverse complement strand
AGGTGCTATATCTTGACTGCTTGTGGAATGAGTTATATGGAGCCATTAATGCCGACCTTTGGGCTGGCTTAATTACTGAGGAACAGGCAAGCTATCTGCGTGTAAAATATCTTGGCACAGGGGGGAAGGATGGTGCTTAAATTCCCGCCTGTCCCAAGCCGCAATAAAACCATGAGTTACACCAACGGATGTATCAGTGAATACCTTGCCTGCCATATCTTTGCATCCCTCGGATTAAATATTTCGATGAAGTCAGTGCTGGAATGGATAAACTTACTGAGGAATCCGATGAAGAAATTACATTATCACCTGAATTGGATTTTATGGAAAATAAGCTTAATCAGATAAAAAACTACTTGGAAAAACAAAAGAAGGCTGCTCTTGATGCCGAGCAGCGCAAAAATGATTTGGTAGTTTACTTGGCTCATGATATAAAGACACCTCTGACCTCTGTTATAGGATACTTAAGTCTTCTGGATGAAGCTCCTGATATGCCTCCTGAACAGAAGGTAAAATATGTCGGTATTACCTTGGAAAAAGCTGGAAACAATATTTGAGAAATTCTTCCGGCTGGACACATCCCGTTCCACCAATACAGGCGGTGCCGGACTCGGACTTGCTATTGCTAACGAAATTGTAAATGCACATGAAGGCAATATTTACGTGCAAAGCACTTCTGAAAAGACAGTCTTCACCGTCATACTTCCACAAAAGTAAGAAAGGGACAAGTTATCTGCTTAAATCAGATAGCTTGTCATTTTGTAAATATAGACCAGAAAAGCGGGTACCAGAAAAACGGGTGATACACAAAAAGCATACCGGCAAATGCGCTGACCATATAAAAACATACCTCTTTACGAAGAAGGAAAGGGATTGCTTCAATATTGACGTTTTGGATAGAAATCTTTTCTTGTAATATTAATAAACGTTTTTTCAACAGCTTAAAAATAACCCATCCTATTAATGCCCCGAGAGTATTCATCAGCAAATCATCAATATCCGTTATTCCTCGATTGAACAACTGACACAATTCTATCACTAGTGAAAATGTAAAACCGGATAATGCTGCTTTCCATAATACATCATACTTTTTCCAGATGCATGGGAGCAGAAATCCAAAGGGTATAAAAAGTAAGATATTTTCTATATATGGGAGAACACCTTCTGTAATCCAGTAAAAGGGAATCAGATTAATCTCATCTGGTGAAATATTCAAGCCCTTTGGCGTTATTATTTCAAAGATGCTATGGACAATGGTATAAATACCTGTAAAGCTCAGCACACCAGTAAGGTAGTACACAAAGATATATACGATTACAATATGTTCGATTGGCAGTTTATAACCAATCTTTTTGCTTTGAGAGGCCAGCAGTATATGGTATGGAATCAAGAATGGCAAAGCACTAATAAACCATGCAATCGACAGTGCAATAAACATTAAAATCGTAATGATCACTAAATTCGCCTCCGTTGTAGTTGTAATTTACTTGATCATTATAGAATAATAAAAAAGGAAATGTCTTAACAAAACCTTAAGATATGGTGATTTTCTCCTTGATAAGATTTAATTCTTACTTTTATAGCTATTAAGATGCAGTAGTGTTGCAAAGAGCATATACGTTACTGGCTCTAAATTTCAGATACTGAAATAAGAAAACCTTAAGAAATTCATAAGCTGAAATTCCAACATAACTCCTTGTTCTGTGGTTGAATAATATCAGTACAGACATCTTCCGATAAGCTGAAGAGTCCTAATGCGATTCTGATCCGGTTAAAAGATCATACCATCCTGATGCAAAAAAATAGCGAAGAAAAAATCTATCCTGCTTCTTTGACAAAAATGATGACAACCATTGTTGCCATCGAAAAATTACCTGATCTGAAGAAAGAAATCAAACTTACCAATTCTACGTTTCAGGGGCTGTACGAAGCGGATGCATCAATGGCAGGTTTCCAACCTGGTGAGCAGGTCAGGGCAATCGATCTGTTATACGGAGTAATGCTGCCAAGCGGCGCGGAGTGCTGTATTATACTCATGTTAGAGCAATCATTGAAACGATTAGAAACGACTCCCTGCGTAAGCTATGGAGCGAACTCCTAAATTCGGAGCTAGAGTATTACGATAAATATCTGAAGTATGGAAAGATGAAAGGTTGGACTAGAGTCGTCCCAATTTATGGGGAGCCAGTCACATAAGTTATACATAAAAACCTCTATTGAGGTTTTTTGGTTTTGGTGAACTTGTCTCAATCTGATCTACAGTCCCATGAGTTGATGTCTAAACTTATAGCAAAGCTTAATACTGCTCTTCACGAATTGCAAGAAACAGGCCTGTTAGGAATGCCGTTAACTTGCCTTAAAGGCGAATAAGAGGTGGTTCTTTAAATATTTATTAAATATTTTAGAAGGATAATTACCAAATTCCAAGAATATAAAATCTTGGATGTGTTTTATAACAAGGAGTAGTTGAGAATTCATAGAAGTTAAAAGGAGGTAACAACAGTATTAAGGAGTGGAGAAAGAATGCTTAAGTCTAAAGGATTAGTTGAATCTTACGAAATATATCGTTCCTTAGGGTTTGCTCCAGGTAGCAGTAAGATTGCTACTATATCAGATTCCTCAAGTTGGGTCGATACTTCGAAAGAAGCTAAAACTGAGACATTTATGCTTTCATATTATATTATTGCACACGCGAAAAATGGAAGTAATAGTACATTAAGTAATTACGTTACTGTCAATATCATGAACCGAATATTATCTCAATAGAAGATTGTCGTTTGTGTTAGTAGGGACTAGTACGATTGTGTATCGACTAACTGGAGTGTTTCAGGATATTGGCGTTAGTGGATGGTTTTTTCCTTTGTTATGGTTGTTCTTAGACTTAGAGTTGGGTAGAAAACTTTTGTCGCAATTAGTAGGTTTTATTGAATAGGAGCTGGATAATCAATTATCAGAGTGGGGAATACTTCTTGATTTTTGTTATATTAGAGATGCTGCAAAGGGTCCGATTATTCCCAGATTGGGGAAGCGTGCCCCGGCATAGTAAAGTTGAAAGGTTATAATCAGTCCAAGTGTACTTATTATTTTATTAGGAATAAATGAAGTGAGGAGAAAAAATGAGTATTTCACAAAAGGGAATCGATTTACAAACAAAAAACCTGGGTATAGATCCGGACATTTTTACTAAAATCTTGGAGTTATATCAGGATAACAGTTATGCACATTTAACGGGTATAAAAATCGTTGCCATGGGACCTGGCAAATTGATTGCCGAAATGGTCATAGATAAACATAATTCAAACATGGCAGGAACATTACACGGTGGAGCAACTGCGACTCTGGTCGATGTATGTATGGGAATGGCTTGTTTTACAAAGGGGAGCATAGTTGTATCCAGCAACATCAATGTCTCCTACTTAGCAGCCGGAAAAGTAGGCGATAAGGTTATTGCTGTTGGGCAGGTCATTAGGGCAGGAAAAACTGCTTTTTTTGCTGAAGCAAGTTTGGAGGATGAAAAAGGTAAGATCATCGCCAAAGGTACAGGAACCTTTTTCTTTATAGAGACTCTTATTGAGCAAAACTAGAGATCTAAGATAAAGCCCCTAAGTACTTAACTAAAGGCGAATATATATCTCCCGTTGATGAAGAAGACCCATAATAACCATCCAAAATATCACGTAAGAAACCGAAAAATATAATGAATCTAACCCGTGTGCCCAGGGACTTATGAGTCTTTCTGAGATCCAGATTGTAAAGGTCATTGTTTTACCGGAAATAGAATCATAAACTGGAATTAGCCATAATGATCTTCCAATAAGTGACGATGTAAAGTAGACGAAAATTGCACTAGCCCCTATAACCTTGAATGGTATGAGGAGTCTACCACTTTTCAGGATATCTGTTATTAAATAGAAAAAGGCTAATAACAAGATACCTAGACCTGATGTAAGTAGGACAAAGGAGCTTGACCAAAGATTTTTATTGTAGGGAAAGAAAGAATTGACAGATTCTGCTAAGAATAGCAGCAAAACACCACTACTTACGAAGATAGTCATATTAATGAGGCGACTATTTGATCTTAGAAGTATCATACCTGCAATAACCCCTATGATTCCCGTACTTAATGCGGGGATTGTACTGAGAATACCTTCTGGATCCCAATTATTCTGTCCTTTCTTCAAGAAGACGTTTTAATTCTTCGATCTCCTCTTGTGATAATTTTTCTTCATTGAGGAAATTAACAATTAAAGGTTTAAGTGCACCTCCGTAAACCCGTTTTAAGAATGATTCGCTCTCTGCTTGAATACACTCTCCTTCTTGGACTAGAGGAAAATACAAATGAGTTTTCCCGTCCTCTTTGTATCCTAAAGCCTTTTTTTTGACGAGTCTGCTAATTAAAGTTTTGATCGTATCTGCATAGCCAGATCAAAGTATTTGCCATTAATATTATTTAATACTAGATTATAGTCATATAAAGGATTTAGTAATTATATGGTGAATATTTGTATAATTATCGAATCATAATGCTATGAGTGAAAATTAAATTTTTAGTAATTGCAGTGTTTGGTTTTTAATGTGCGATATTACTTTTTAGTAAATTATTAAAGGGGGATCTGGTTTCTACCGAGTAGAACTGGGAAAACGAATGAGGATGACATTAGCCCAAAAAATTGTTTTTTATTTCATGTTGGTGATTTCAATGGCAACTATTGGCTTCGGTTATAACATTTATGAAGCTACTAAAGCAGAAACGGCTGTCGATGATCTCCAGGGCAAGGTACCTCGCATGCAGAAAAATAATGATATTACATATAACGTTATGGCGGAATCTTCCAATCTTAAGGATTATTTGATCTTTGGAAAAGAAGAATATCTAGCTGAATATCTAAGATTGGCTCAATTAAATCCAATACTTGTAGATGATCTTATAGACCAAGCAAAAACGGAGACGTCGCGCAAATTATCAGAAGACACGAAAATTCTTGATCAAAACTATAATAAAATAGTTAATGCAAAATTCCTTCCATTAATAAAGGAAGGTAACAAAGAAGAAGCAATGAAGGTTGCGAGCAATGAATTAGCACCCCTAGCCAGCCAATTGCTTGATAAGATTGAAGAAGCAAAGGTTTATCGTATAGGTACAGTAGTAAAAGCAATAGACACTGCGAATAATGCTACGATACTAGTAAAAAAGGTAGGTGTTTTTGTAGCCATTTTGGTAACCATCTTAGGGATTATTATTGGATTATTTGCTTCCAATAGAATTACAGCTGGGGTTACTAGGGATATTAAAAACAGGAAAAGGCTTGAACAACAGCTCAAGGAGCAAGTGGAATACGCAGAGTTACTTTTCAAAACTGTTCCAAGTGCTATCCTATCAATAGATAAGCATAGAAAGATCATTCGTTGGAATAAAATAGCCGAGGAGATCACTGGTTATACAGCAGCAGAGGTTATAGGAAAAGAATGCTCGAGGATATTACATCGAACAGGTAAATGTGAAATGTGTAGCATGATTAACGGTTCACCGTTAATGAATGAAAAATGCGAAATTGTAACTAAAGAAGGGCAAATCAGGCATGCCTTTAAGAGTGTAGCTGTTTTGAGGGACGAATTCGGCGAAATTAGTGAAAGAATGGGATGTTTCGATGATATTACCGAAATGGTCAATTTGGAGGCTGAACTTAGGGAAAGCAATCAAAGATATTCGGAAATTGTTAATAATGCTCCTCAAATAGTAGTAATTCTTAAAGGAGGTAATGTTGAATTTGTAAATGATGCCGGAATAGAAGTTTTGGGGTATAAAGAAGATGAATTCGTGGTTTGCCATATGAAGGGTCTTGCAACGGAGAAATTGTTTGGGAGCGTTAACTCAATTTTGATTGAACAAATAAGGGGCGACGCTTGTCTCTCCTGTGAAATCGAACTGATTAAAAAGTCCGGTGAAATCATCAATGTACTTTTAAAGGGCACCGAGATTACTTACGAACATGAAAGTGCTACTCTTGCGGTAATGATGGATATCACAGAAAGCAAACGGTTAAATGCGAAGTTGCGGGCGAGTGAAGAAAAATTCCGGCAGCTTGCTGAAACAATCAATGAAATCTTCCTAATTTCTGACATGGAAGGAATCGTCTATGTCAACCAGGCCTATGAAAGAATCAGCGGGATGTCTGGTCAGAGTCTGCTTGATAATCAAGGTTCACTCGTTGAGATGATTCATCAGTCCGACCGTGAGAGAATGCGGGATTTTATCTTATCAGGTTATCATAATATGAACGAAACCGCGAATGAAGAGTTTAGAATCGTAAGACTAGACGGGGAAATACGATGGCTATGGTTACAGAGTTATCCCATTCAGACTGAGGCAAACAATAGCCCGATGAAAGCTACTTGTATTGTTGATATAACCGATCGGAAGAAGGTAGAAGATAAACTTCGAGAGCAAGAGAAACAAACCCAGATGGAGCTTTTGTTAGCAGCGCGCGTACAACGAGATTCTTTACCCTATCCTTTTAATGGAGACAAGGTTCGGATTAGTACGATTTTTAAGCCGCATAGTACAGTGAGTGGAGATTTCTTCAACTACAAGTGGTTTGAGGAACAAAAGAAATTGTGTGGTTACATAGTTGATGTGAGTGGACATGGTTTGGCTACAGCCTTACAAACCGCTACATTTAAAATGATGCTCGATAATGCTCTGCTTAAGGGTGAAAAAATAGAGGAAGGTACCTTTCAGATTATTAACCAGAGGATTATGCAATATTTATATGAAGATTCTTTTGCAGCATTGCTGTACTTTGAATTTGATTTCCAAGCTGCCACCCTTAAACTTATTTCCGCGGGAATTACTTTATTTTTAGCTGCCAATCTTCAAGAATGTTCCTTAGAGTCTATTTCTGGTTGTTATCTCGGGATTATTGATTGTCCGGAAATAGAAATGGAGATAAGACCAATTAACGCCGGGGATATATACTGTTTGATGAGCGATGGGGCTTCGGATCTCATTGAATCACAGGGACTAACTAAGCAAATAAGTATTTTAGGGTATAAGAATTGGCTGGAGAAATTAGCCGAAAGTCCCGAAAGGAACGATGATTTTTCCGTTGTCTGTATAGAGGTTGTTCAGGAAAACAAAGAGACTCTAGCATTGGAAATAAACAATGATGGGGATATAGAGCGAGCTCAGGTAATTATAAGCGAATTCTTGAAACGTAACACACCAAATCATGCGCCGGTTTTAGAAATTGCCATCAACGAAGCGATGAACAATGGCTTTGAGGCCTATGGACGAGTTTATCTTAAATTAAGGCGCCTGGGTGGAAGACTAATTATAAGGGTGAAGGACGAAGGCCCTGGCTTTAATACTAAAGATATTAATAAACAACAAGAGAAAAACTTAATTGAAGAGAGATTTGAGCAAATACTGGAGGCTGAAGGGGGACGTGGTATTTTATTAATGAAACTATTTTGTGACAGAGTAATATATAACACTAAAGGCAATGAAGTGTTATTAATAAAAGCAATTTAATAGGATTACTAAAAATATATACCTTTCCTCATGCCAATCATGTCAGACCTTTTTCCGCTAATATCTTAGTATAAAGCTCTGTAAAGGTGGAAGGGGGGGACGGTTCAACGTCATTTCTATATATTAATTTTGCTGCTCCGGTAGGACATTTGGGACCACAAACTCCACAGCCGATACACCATTCTTCATCGACCACCGGATAGTCTCCTTCAATCTTAAGGGCGGCGACTGGGCAGACATCGACACAATTGCCGCAGCCGGAGCATTGTGCTTTGTCTGTCTCCCGCATGAAATAAGTAGCCATCAACACATCTCTGGGAATTTTTCTCCGTTTGATGCTGCCTACGTTCCAACATGCACAGCCGCAACAATTGCAATTGTGTTTTATCCCCTCAATACTGTTGTCTACAAAATGTACCAAACCGGCTTCCTCGCTAAGTCTAATTATTTCGAGTGCCTCTTGCCCGGATATTTCCTTGCCTAAGCCCCTGTCAATAACGTATTGGGCCATGTCGTCGAATTTCAGGCACACCTCTTCTGGGTGTTCACATTTACCACCCCGCATTTTAAGCTGAACTCGGCACGGACAGTGAGTTACGGCAAATACTTTAGCCCCTTCAATTACCGTTTCCATCATATGGTAGGGGTAGACTGCCTGGTCCGGTGCAATCGTCCCTGTTACAGGAATATAACGGTATGGTTTAGTTTGTGAAGCGCCAAATGCCTCGCGGGTGACGTCCCTACTGAAGTATTTTGCGAGCAAATTAGCCATGTTCCTGGCGTGGGGTGTTTCCTCTCCCGACCAGAAGAATGTCTGAGGAAAACCAAAGCCCACTTGCTGAAGTCCATAACCTTTCTCACCTAAAGAAGTAGTACCGGAAAAAAGTAGGCCACGGTCCGCTAAAGACTCTAGAATTATCTCCAGTTTCTCTTCCGAATACAGGCCTTCTTTAGCAAGTTCTCCGATTGACGTAACCGCTAAAGGCATGACTCGGGTGGGTAAAAGCAAAGCAATTTCAGCCTCTTCTAGAGACATGTTTTCTTTTAGAATTGCTAATAATTCTTTACTATTAGGCAGTCCCATCCCCAAAACCGAAAGGTGAACAGCCAACCGTTGATATGCGTCCTGACACATATATCTTTCCTCCTTGTAAAAATTCTTATCATAAGTTTAATGGATTTGTGGGTAATAAGCTACGGATGTTTTCCTAATTGCAAGAAAAGTGAGTTAATTAACTTAATACAGCTAGCTAAGGGTTAACCCAAAGGAAGAGTGCGTTGGTTGAGAAGATAGAAGTTCTCACACCAACGCATTTTGTATCATCGCCCCAAGTTAACTCTCACTACGACGTTCTAACCTAAACGGATTGATTCCGGTTTTTATTTATTTGGTTTTTATGCCTCGTAAATGGAAGCTAATTATAAATTTACTATTTATCAATAAGAAACCTTAAAATATTTATTGTTAAAAATATAGATTTATAGTATTTACAATTTGTGATTTATATCTTAATTGTATATATTAACCATATGTCATTATAGATTGTTAAAAATGGTTTATTATACAAATTGACCGCTGTATTTTGCTTATGCTATTATAGCGGAGTAATAGTAAGTAATATGAAATCATATGTTTTGAAATAACGTAATCATTTATTAAATTAATTGAGGTAATATATGAAAAAAGTTGTTTTTTTATTAACATTGCTTTTAATCATGCTAAGTTCAGTTGTGGCAGGAACGCTGGCTATGTATACTGTTTCCATTGACAACTTGGCTGAAGGCAGTGTAGTTGCCAAAGAGTTCATCTTTGTTGGGGAAGGTACGGATACCTTTCAGCAGGGTTTGATAATAGCGCCGTCTGAGACAACTCAGTGGCAGTTTAAAGTCAAAAACTATGAAAACAATATTGTATCTGAAACCGATATGTACTACAAACTTACCTTTAATGTGCAAGCTTTGACAGGTAAAAAAGCAATAGAACCATTAAAAGTCACCGTCATGGACTCGAACGGCAATGCGCTTAACAGTGTGACTGGAGTGGGAACCTTTGCTGTGGTGGGATCATTTCCTCTTGCGGTTAAAGGCCAGGAGCAGAATTATTTGGTGGAGATATCCTGGCCGGATGATGGAACCTCCGACGTTAAGTATGCTGGTGGCAATTACGGAACGATGGTTAATGTGGATGCTGTTGCTTCACAAATTCCTTTCAGTGCTGTTGATCCGGACCCTTCCCATGGGAATCAGGTTAGCGTCCGTTATGAGACAACAACCCCGTGGCAGAACGGACAAAGTGGTATATATCAGTTTAATTATAGGGTCACTATTACCAATAATTCCTCTGAACCTATCAACAATTGGAGCCTTGGCTTCTTCCTTCCCACAGACAAGTTGACCGACGTCTGGAGTAATGCCAAGCTGGTGCCCAATTCATCACCAGGATACTACAAATTCCTCAATCCTGGTTATAACAACCAGGCCACAGATAATATAATGCCGGGACAAAGCGTATCATTTGGCGGTCCGGCAAAGGGGATGGGCACTGAGGCAATTCAAACTATCAGTGTTGGCGGAAGCAATATAAGCGATACCACCAATGTAGATTTAACCTGTCAATTTGGCAAGGCATCCCTGAACTAAAAGGATCCTGAGCTGGATTATATGGATGAGATGAGGAGGGGGGATATGAGGAAAAAGATTCTCTTGCTTCTTGCCTTAAGCGCTACACTATTTGTTTCCTTAACCGTGGGCACCCTTTCAAACTATACGAGTGTTTCCAGTTTCGGTACAAGCATTTACCCCGATTTGCACAAGATAAAGAACCAATAAATCGGAATTTAAGTGAACTCGTTCAACTAAAGTTGAACATCGAGTCTTACGATTTGGATCAATTATCCAAATCGAATTTATAAATTGGAGGAAAAATGATGAAAAAAGTACTAACGCTTGTCGCACTTGTCTTGATTTTATCGACATCCGTGATCGCTGGGACACTGGCCATGTATACAACGACTATTGACAATATTGCTGAAGGCAGTGTTGTTGCCAAAGAATTTATCCTACTAAAAGACGGTACAGATACCTTTACGAAGGATCTAAAAATAGCCCCGTCTCAAACAGTGGATTGGCAGTTCAGAGTGAAAAACTATGACGGTTCAGTTATAAGCGAGACCGGGATGGATCTGAATTTTGCTGTGGATGTTATGGCAGAGAACGGTAAAAGTGTGATTGCTCCGCTGGTAGTGACCGTTAAAAATTCTAATGGCGACATTGTTGGCACTGTAAACTCAAACGGTAAAATAGAATTTAACGACGAATTCGCTTTGAGCGCAAGCGGACAAGAGAAAACCTATACAGTATCAGTGAATTGGCCCAGCGATGATAACTTTGATATCAGTTACGCTGGAGCAAATTATGGAACTGCCGTCAAGGTGTCTGTAACCGGTACTCAGAAATAAAAGCAGATGAATCATTGAAATCTCTAAACAGGGCGAGAGTACCAGCATGGACTCGCGCCCTGTTTAGACGTTCTGTGCGCAGTACTCTGATTTTTTACATATCCCTAGGACATAATATAAGCAAGTAATCGTTTGAACTATACCCGATCCCTAAAAAGAAGGTTGAAGCATGACACAAACAAAATATACGACACATGAACAAATTGAGGCAATGCGCCAAGAAATCCAGCGTGAAAAAGAAAAAATCGCGGGAATATCTTCAGGTAAAGGCCCGTCCGGAGGGCTTCTGCTGCAAGGAAGGCAGGTTATGAAAGCAGTCGGTGGGGTAATATTTTTAGCTCTGAGCTTACTCCTTGTATGGTCCATTATTTCGATCCAAATGACAAAGAGCAGAGGAGAAATTCCTAACGTCCTGGGTTTTCAGCTTTTTGCCATAGAGTCCGGCAGTATGGATCCTACGCTGAAGATCGGAGCAGTAATTGTCAGCAAAAAACCTAAAGACCCGGAAACTGTTAAAGTAAATGACATTGTTACGTTCAAAACCTTATCCAACGCTATAGTCACCCATCGGATTATTGGGGTGGTTATTAATGACGACGGCAGTAAAGCTTATCGCACAAAGGGGGACAACCCGAGAAATTCGGTGGATCAGGAACTGCTCACGTCAAATAGGGTGATCGGAATATTTGTTGCCAAAATACCCTTAACATAAAGCGAATTTTAGGGGAGAAATAGAGATGGAACATGGTCCTGAACGGGTTGTAATGATGGAAGGTATTTCATCCGGCGAACATTTTTTGGTCTACGGAGAGATACCTCGTCGAGTGTTGGACGACATCTCTCTGTTGATCGGTAAGGCGGAAGCCTGGGGTATCAATGGGACGTCATTATTTGAGATCAGATTGTTGCTGGAAATCATGGCCAACATCAGACCCTATGACAGGGGTAAATGCGTATTGATCGAGCGGGGCATGATGAGGCGCAAACGGGTGATCCTAAGACATGTCTTTTATATAGGAAGCTCCGAAATGCTTTACAACAATATGAACGTGCTGGAATTTCTAATGTTCGCTACCGCCAAGTCTAAGATCAATAGGGTGGCGCTTCAGGAACAGATCTTTGAATTAATTATAGCTATAGGACTGGGCCACCTTTCCCTGACGCCCAACCATATGCTGACTAGAGAGGAAAAGGCTGTCATCACCTTAATTGCAGCCGCTTATTCGGAATGCCCAATAATTATATTCAATCTTCCCGAATACGTATGGGATGAAGTGCTCATCGAAGCTGTCGGCAAGATTACATGCTTTATTAGGGAGAAGGGGAAAACCCTAATCCTCGCAACTCAAAACTGCTTTTTGATCGAGAAAGCTTGTTCCCATACAGCAATAACGAAGGATGGACAATTAATATACAGTGGCACTGTGGAAAATTTCCGTATGAATTTCGACAAGGTGGAAGTGATTATTCGGGATAAAGCTGTCCACTCTATGATGGGAGAAATCGCCCTTTTGCTTCCCAGTTATAAGCTGGTCACCAAGAACGACAGCCTAATTATCAGCAGCAAAACCTCAGAAGCAAGTGATCCTAGTGCAATTTTTAGAAAAATCGTAGAGTCCGGCTTTACTCCAGATTCTATAGAGATCAATCACAAAACAGTGCAAAATGCCTTTGAGGAGCTTATGCGGCAGCATGATTTACAAAAATAGCTATTTTAAAAAAGAACTTCGCCAGGCTTACATGGAAAATAAAATTAGCACCAATCGGAAAATAGCTTCTGCTTTCTTTTTGGGCCTCTTTTCCTTTGCCCTTTATTTTGTGGTTCAGACTCTGCAGAAAAGCGTGCTTTCCGATGTTGTTCCCGAAATCATGCAGCCCAGTTTCTTTTCCACGGTTTACCTTTATATTCACATAGCAGTTGTCTTTAACAGTAGCTATTTTATTTTCTACTATGACTATCTCTTTTTCTCGGAAATCAGAAAAAACTCCTGGTATCTTTTGATTCAGATGGGCTATCATCCGGTGATCATGTGTTTTTCTAAGTTGTTTGCTCTAATGTATTCCGTCTTCCTGATTTATACCGTTGGCTTTGCTGTAATGGTAATCCTCACTTTTCTCTTAAAATACACCTTCATAGTGACCTATCTGCCCACCCTCTATATTGTAGGGCTGGCAGATCTGCTCATCATTACGAGCCTTTCCATGATGTTTTCCCTCTACGCCAAGACTGTAATCAACGGCCGGTATTGGGCTTTCTTTTCCGCAGTCTTTATTTTCGTACTAAAAATAATATCGGGAGAATATGAAATTATTTCTAACCGTGTATCCATGCAGAACATCTTAGCTCTGTTCGATCTGGAGCTTTCAATGTATTGGCCAGTTGGGACGGCGATCATGATAGCTTGCTGCCTAATATGTCTGTTTCGGAGCAAAAATCTGGCCAAGTACTACAACCTTCCTTCCGACGCAGCCATCCTGCCGGCCGGTATGGATCTTGTAGAAATCGACTCAAAAACGGGCAAGCGAAAATTGATCGGCGGCAAGGCCAAGAAGGGATGGCGCGGTCGCATTGTCGATACAGTAACCACCCTATTTCTGATTGTTTTCATCTGTGCCGCTCTGGCTTTCAATCTCTTCATTATATTGATCAATGCTTCTACACCTGGTCAAGAGGTCAACATACGTGGAGTGAT
This sequence comes from Desulfosporosinus sp. BRH_c37, assembly GCA_001516045.1. Lineage (GTDB taxonomy): Bacteria > Bacillota > Desulfitobacteriia > Desulfitobacteriales > Desulfitobacteriaceae > Desulfosporosinus. The sequence continues at coordinate 17,457 of LOEW01000252.1, read as the reverse complement.
TCCCTTTGTGTTTAGTACCAGTACCATGCAGCCGGAGATTATGATCAACGATCTAGCCTATTTTCAGAAAATCGATGTCCAGTACCCGATCGATGAAGGGCAAATCATTCTTTTTGAAGAAAGTAATGTGCTCTTTGTAGAACGGGTCATTTCCAGGGCAGGAAACCAATTGAACGTGGATATTGACAATTATCCCCCCATGTCCCAGATCGGGGCAATGAAGAAAACAGTGACACGACAGGCCGTACACGGCGTATACAGCGGCAGGAACCGTTGGCTGGGAGCGTTGATTCTTTTTGCCAATACCATAGTAGGCAGGTTGCTATTTTTGTTGGTTCCCGCTGTTCTGTTGTTTTATCAGGGACAGATTTATAAGTATTTTAAAAAGAATAAGTCCTAATCAGAATGGTACCATGCTTTCCCTGTGGATGAAATGTCGAATCCGAATTGTGGGTTATCGATAATAAAATTTGATTATGATACTATCGTTTGAATATTGACCTAAATACAATGTAATGTTAGACTTTACGTATGCTTTCACGATAAAATTATTTTAACTCTGCAACTGCATTGAAAAAGTATCAAAAGTTTGGACAAATACCAGATGGAATTCGAATATGGAGAGTAGTGAAATAAATCACATTTATTTAATATAATAATTCGGAAATGATTCTAAAAAAGGTGGTTAATATATTATGTTTGCACGAAATCTTCCATTTAAAACTAGCCCTTCGCGAAAACAACGGCACCAGTTTAAAGTCGGAGACCGTGTTGAGACGAGTAATCACTGCAGAGGAACTGTTGTAAAAATCGATCGAGATGAAATCGGAGTCTTTATTGTAGCTCGGTTGGATATTATGTCAGGCGAATTTATTTACGATTGCGAGGATCTTGAAATAATCCAAAAGACTTGCTAAGGTCACACATCCCAGCGGCTTTGAATCGCAATGTTGGTCAGCGTCTGCTTTGATTCGCTCAAACCAAATAAATCCAACTGCACAGAACAATGCAATTTTATTTCTTTTAAAAGCCCAGATGTTATGAGTAAGTACTTCAAGTTTAATCACTTCAAGAGAAAAACCTATATAAAGTTTCAATTAATTTATATGAAATAAATAAAATATTCTGAAAATATATTGACAGACTATTCTAATATGGTGTATGCTTAACTTCACTTCACAAAAGAAAGGGTTCCCCAGAGTAAGAGGGTTGTCCCATTAGAATCGGTAGCATTGACTATTTAGGACTCTGACAAGGCAAAATAGTTTATCTTATGCTGAGGGTAGAGTGTGTTTCTCAAAACAGTGTCGCAAGATGACCAAGCTTCTATCTTTGAACGGAATCGAAGGAAAAGGATAATATCCAGATATAGGAATACACCATCAACTCTCCTAAGAGGCGATTTAGATAAGCAGGAATTTTATAGTCAATGCGAAAACCTGAGATAAGAACAGGAAGAACCGAGGAATCTGAAGGATAAGAATTTTTAAAGATCAGATAATGGGTAAAGCCGAAATGAGAACATACTTTATTGTATTACACCTCAAGGAATGGGTAGGCAGATTCCCAAAAGGAATCGGAACAGTCTACCCATTTCAATTTATTATTGTTTAATAATAATAATCATAAACGAACTTGGTCTCAGCACAACACCCTTGGTTTTAGCTTCACCAGGATGACATTACATTTCCTCAATGAAGCGAGAAAACTATTCGAGCTTCGAGAGATGAAATCGACGAAGGTGCAAAACGTATAAGGCATATAGTCTTTTTATTGTTACAAGCGTATGGAAGATTATATTTGGCAGATAGTTTTTATTAACGGTCTGCCTTTTTTTGCTTTTTATCCAAGTCGTAAGACTCCCACTTCTTGTAAGTGGGAGTGATAAACCTTATTCTGCTTCGGTGACGATAGGCTTGAAAAAACAAATAAATGTTAAAGAAGAAAAGGGAGAAATGCCGCATGATTAATATAAATGATATCGATGGAAATCAAGCGGTGTCTATGCTCCGGTTTGTTGGCCGCGTAAAACAAATGATTGTATTTTCAATATTTACAGTGGTTCTATTTGTCTCTTTCTTTGTATTCCAATCAATGGGAATTGAACTTCGCAAAAGCCTGACTGATAATTTCGACCGCATAGTGTATGATTTGAGTAAACAGATAGATTCTCTGAGTACAGAAAAATTAAAAGTACTTATTTTTGATAATGATAAATATCGAAATTTGTTAGCAAATTCAACAAAAGTTACTGATGACGGAGAAATACTAATCGTAAAAAATAATGATTCATTGTACTCATTGGCTGAAATTTATGATATTTATGTTATTTCAACTCAGAAACAAGCCTCGTTGTTTGAGCCGATAAAACAATTGACTTTAAGATTAATAATTGGCGGATCCGCCTTGTTTTTATTCCTCGCCTTGTTTATTTATTTTTATATTATAGACTATGCAAGAAGAGAACTTGGCAACCTTGAGTTGAGTCGGAATGCCTTCAAAAAGATAGCATATATAGACCAATTGACAGGTGCCTATTCGCGACAATTTTTAGTGATCTGGAATACATCTTTACGTTCTATTCAGCTTAAATACGCAATCATTATGGTGGATATTGATGATTTTAAAAAAATTAATGATGTTTACGGACATTCTGCTGGTGATGAAGTGCTTCGCTTTTTTGGAGCAACTGTTTTAGAATCAATAAGACAAAGAGATCTCTTTTTCAGGTATGGCGGTGATGAATTCGTATTGATTCTTTCAAAAATTGAATCTTTGGGCGTAGAAGAGTTCTAGCATTCGGGTGTAGGAAGACATTCTTCTTACACCCGTGTATTGGTTCATACGTAGAGATTCTTTTCTGGTAAACTGTAAAACCTTATCCAAAAACAGCTGGATAATAAGTAACCCAGCCTCCACTTAAATTCTTAACTTGCGTAAATCCGTGTTGAGTTAAAATTCGATAAGCTAAGTAGCCGCGTAACCCGATCTCGCAGTAAACCACGATATCCTTATCTAAAGGAAGTTCCGATAAGCGACTGCGAAGGTCATCGATCGGTATGTGCAGCGAACCAGGAATAAACTTACCTTTTCGTTCCTCCTCGGTTCGTACATCGACTACACATATATTTTTCGGATTAATTTTTCTTAGTTCATGCCAATGGATAAAACGAACATCTCCATTTATAATGTTTTCAGCTACGTAGCCGGCCATGTTAACCGGATCTTTAGCCGATGAAAAGGGTGGAGCATAGGCCAGCTCGAGTTCCTGAAGATCATAAACTGTGCCTTGGCGGCGGATTACCCCAGCGATGTCATCGATCCGTTTATCGACACCTTGAGATCCGACAATTTGGGCACCTAGGACTCGACCGCCACTTCGTTCAAAGATAAGTTTAAGGGATAATCTTGTCGATCCAGGATAATACCCAGCATTGGAACTGGAGTGAGTAAATGATACTTCATAAGGAATTCCCAATTTGCTGAGCATTTTTTCATTTGCACCAGTCGATGCTGCCACTAAATCAAAAACCTTTGCGATAGAAGTGCCTTGGGTACCCTTATACTGGCTATTCCGACCAACAATAACGTCGGCAACAATGCGGCCTTGTTTATTGGCTGGTCCAGCTAGCGGTAAGAGTGCTGCTTGTTCGGTTACTAAGTGTTTTACCTCAATAACATCTCCAACAGCAAAAATATTCGGGTCTGACGTCTGTAGTTTTTCATTAACTTTTATTCCACCTAAATCCCCGATTGTCAGTCCGGATTCCTTCGCTAATTTGATTTCAGGTTTTACACCAATGGCTAAGATTATTAAATCAGCTTGAATTTGCTCACCACTTTGGAGCGTAATGATGGTCATATTCTCCTTTTTAGCAAAGGAATTTACCCCGTCTTCCAAAATGAGGTTGACCCCTTTATTAAAAATTTGCTCATGGAGAATTGCGGCCATTTCATAATCCAGAGGAGCCATGACCTGATTGCTCATTTCAATAATCGTTGTAGTTACTCCTCTTGCCTGGAGATTTTCAGCCATTTCCAAGCCAATAAAACCGCCACCTACTACTGCTGCTGTTTGCGGTTGCTGCTCATCGATAAAGCGTTTAATCTGATCAATATCTGTAACATTACGCACGACAAGGGCTTGGATATCGTCGATCCCGGGAATCAGCGGACGAAGTGGAGCTGCTCCTGGAGAAAGTATCAATTGGTCATAGGATTCTCGATAGAGCTTGCCATTGGCTTCTTGGACTTCGAGGACTTTTTCTTCAGGAAAAATACGGGTGACCTCACTAAAGATTCGAACATCAATTCTAAAGCGTTTTCGCATACCTTCTGGTGTTTGCACTAGTAGAGCATCCCGCTCAGCGATGACTCCGCTAACATAATATGGTAGGCCGCAGTTAGCGTAGGAAATATGTTCTCCACGCTCAAAAATAATGATTTCCATCTCTTCATCCAAACGGCGCAAACGTGCTGCAGCGCTGGCTCCTCCAGCAACTCCTCCAACAATGAGTACCTTTTTGCCCATAATAAACTATATCTCCTTTAGCTAATAGATTTAACCAACAGAATTTATGAAAATAATAACACGGTTATTGGCATTTAACAATAACCGTGTTATTGTCTCTTTATGATATAATTACAGCAGATAAAGCGAAAGGAGAATCTTATGCCTAGGCCAGTTAAATGGAGAAGGGTCGAGTATATTCCCGAGAATAGGTATTTTGCACCATGTCCAAAGGGAAAACGTGGTTGCAGTGAGGGAATTGAAGAGGCTCAACTTAAAATTGAAGAATTAGAAGCAATGAGGCTAAAGGAGATTGAAGGACTCAATCAAGAAGAGTGTGCAGTTAGGATGCAGATCTCTAGACAAACTTTTCAAAATATTATTGATGAGGCAAGGAAAAAGGTAGTAACTGCATTAATTGAAAATAGAGCGATCACTATCGGAGGCGGACATTACACTAGAAATGTCTGTAATTTCAAATGTATTTCCTGTGGGAGCGAAATGAAAACAACCTATGAGGAACTCGGGCCTGTCTGCCATCACTGTGGCTCAAATAGGGTCGTGTGTAATAAAAAGCAATGTATTACCCAATGTGAGAGGTGACATGATTTTATCTACTCTGTATTGCAGTTCAAAGTAAACGACTATTTTTTCAAATATATTATTTAAATCATATTTTTGCTATGATTCCAGCCATTTGACAGTAATCCTAGCAAACTCACATAGGCGTAAAAATAAGAAGCGGTTTGCTGAGGTTGCAACATGACCCAAACTTTCATTGTTGCAGTTGACGTAACCGCTTTTATGACGGGCTCTTAATATACAAATCTATTATAATAGGACAAATCTCATTCTCCATATATTAATTACGATGGTGAGTATTTATTTTTTCAATCAATAAAAAGAAACTTATAGTAAATAATAATTGACATATGTTCGAAAAGAATTATAATAAGATTAAAAGGGGCATATGCCAATAACCAAAGAGGAATTAACATGTCAAATGAGATGCTTGAAGGCAAGCCTGCTATAATAAGCAAGCAATTAGAGATCTTATAAGAGTGGCAAAGTGGCAGGGGGATGCTCTCCTGGATCCTCATTCTAGAGATAACAAAACAGGATCGATAGGTATGGTGCCGTTGAATGACCGGATGGGCTACTGTGCTGGTGAGGAAGGGCAATGGGTGAAGGGAAAAGAAACGGTATTTTTTGTACCAGCGGGTGGTTTGGAGCAGTAGGGAGCAGTAGGGAGCGGTAGAAAGGGGGATGGTTCAGGCAAGTTATTTCTCTGAGAAGAAATTTTTGCAGAGATGTTAAAAATTTTAATATTAACTTTATTTTTCCAATAAATTAATTTATTATATACCTATTGGGAATAGTTGGTTGGCAAAGGAAAAAAATTTTGAGGAGGATACATTATGATTGCTGAAGTAAACCAAGATGAGTGCATCGGGTGTGAATCGTGCCCAGAATTCTGTTCTGAGGTATTTAAGATGGGGGCCGACGGGTTAGCAGTAGCTTATACAAACCCAGTCCCTAGTGAGTGTGAGGAAGCTGCAAAAGAAGCTGCCGAGGGCTGCCCAGCACACTGTATTATTATTAAATAGCAAGTGCTAATTAAGTAGAAAAACCGTACTAGGCGGATGATTATCTGCTTAGTACATATTCGAGGGCGCTGATGAAGAGTGTTCTCTTTGCTAAGATGTGTCCGACAAAGCAGTCGAGGAATTTGAGCCAGTTAAGCATCGAGTAACGTTGATGTCTTGAGCATTAGAATGCAAAAAAGCTCAGCAGTAAGAAATTACAGCTGAGCCTTTCTTTGTAGCTTTGATTATAGCTCTTGAGTAGAGCAATACAGAAATGAACAAGGGCGAAGGTGCCTATAGTCAGGTTGAAAAAGGAACAAATCTAATTTCAAATACAGGTGAATCTCTTGAATCCATAACCTCTGAAATCAATAAAATGGTTAGCCGAATTGAAAAAGTAACCTCTAGCTTGGTAAATATTAAAACAAGCAACGAACAAATTAGCTCATCTATTCAGCAAGTTGCCTCAATTGCTGAGGAAACATCTGCAGGTATTGAAGAAACTGCGGCTGCTACTGAAATACAAAATGTTTTGATGGAAGGCATTAGTAAAAGTACCGAATCTTTATCTTTACTAGCTGAAAATCTGATAGGGACTGTAAGTAAATTCAAATTAATATAAACTATAGGAAATTGGAGTGAGTATGAATAATTGAATCTTTAGATGGCAGCAGTCTAGAATCTTGAAGTATTACCACGATCTTAGGTGGATATCGAGGAAATGTGGAAAGTTATAGTAGGATTTCTAAAAGTAAAATTAGAAGGGAATCAAAGAATCTTAACGTAAAAATTCTAATAGTTTCTGAGAAAATGATAGCATATCATCGAAATAACAAGTGTGTCCAAGATGATTAAAAGTTAATAATTGACTGTTCGGTATCTTGTCTTTAAGAATTAACGCGTTGTTATACGGTGCAACTTGGTCTTCCTTTCCCCAAACAATGAGGGTCTTGGTCACTATTTTATCTAATTGCTTCTCATATTGGTCCACGTTAATACTATCAATTAGGGTCAATGACAAAAGCAGTTCTGGGTACTTTAAGGCAAATTTTAAGGCGATTTCTCCACCAAAGGAGGGTCCAATGAGGTGAAACGCCGGAAGGGCAAGCTGCTTTAAAAATTCGGTAATAAACTCCTCAAAACTTCTTTCCTTATGAAGCTTTTCAGTCATTCCATAACCCGGAAGCTCTAAGGCAATGACTTTGAAATTTTCCTTTTCAAGTTGATTGAGAAGACCGGATTCTCTCCAATTCTCTGCGGTAAAACGCTTGCCATGGAGCAAAACGACCCAATCGCTAGGATTTTCAGCACCGCAAATTAGATAATGAATCAAGCTGCCCTCGAAATTGACAGATTTATCGATAGAAATACTCATGAAAAACCCCTCTTTCGTAAAATTTCTGTAAATTTATATCTTAAATTTAATCTTAATATGGCTTATAGTGAATACAAAATTTAATTCTTCACAATTTTATTAATTCCTTCCTACAAGTCTTTAAAAGTATAAATAAGTCGCTCAGCTCTATCAGTTCCTCATAGACCGAATGAATTTTAGCAACAATTAATTACTTATCTTGCTCAGCTTTCTACTATTTCCTCTCAGAGCACTTTTTATTAGAAATATATTCTTAAATCATATATTAATAAATTTTCTGGTCATATTATTATGCTATAATTGGTCTATTGGGACATAAGACCTATTTGAGTAGGGACTAAAGTCCTGAAATAAGGTTTCGTTAGAAGCATTGAAAATATAAAATTTATGCGTGCAAAGAACACTCAATTATAATCTGCGGTAGACGTGTATTCGTAGTAGATAATATTATCGTAAACTATGCGTCATTATTAATGGAATGGATCACATTGAAATAATGGATCAAGGAGTAAGTTGTTAGAATTAATCTAAATACAATAGAGAAAGGACGAAGAATAATAATGATCGAAAATCGATACGGAGATGTATATGAAGGCGAATGGACGGATGGTAAAAAGAACGGTCGTGGAACTTACAAATTTGCGAACGGAGATATATATGAAGGCGAATGGAAGGATGGCAAAAAGAACGGTCGTGGAACTTACAAATTTGCGAACGGAAATCTACACGAGGGTGAATAGGAAGGACGATAAACTATAACGTCCCTCCAAAATTAATAGCCTAAGAAATTGCATGTGGTACATAGCATCTAACATAATCATAACATAATGATAAAAAATTAAAAAAGACAAATTTGATGTTGTGTCATAAAAATTGGAAAGAAGTTGACGGATTGTTTTTGAAGTGTAAAATTATGTTAATCAGAAGCAAAATCCACGTAATCATAAAATCGTATTAAGCGATTAAACAATTACATGGAAGAAAATAATAAGGTAAGTAGGAAGAAAGCAAAAGGTACTAATCCGATAAAATCTTGCAACGTGTTGTTGATTCCTTAGATGGAACCGGTAGAGAAGAGGAAAGTTATGAAATATTCAATTAAAGTCTGTGGGAATCAAGCAACAGTTTATTTAAGGGAAAAAATATTCGTTCAAGATACGGTATCACTGAGAGCTGACCTAATTAAAAAGATAGATCGAGGAATTACCGATATTAGAATTAATCTCTCTGAGCTTACTTATATTGATGGCTCGGGTTTGGGTGTGTTAGTGACAATTAATAACCGTACTAAAGAGAATAATGGCAAACTCATACTAACGAATGCCCAAGGGCTTCCACTGGAACTAATCATGCGTACACGACTCGATAAGGCTTTTATTATTGAAAACTGAATTAGCTAGCGCTGAATTGCACTATTGTGATCCAACTTGCAATGATCGTTTAGTGGATGTTTTTCATTAAGTCGTCGAGCTGCTTAAGTCCGAATAGTATTTTATCTAGCTGCTTGGGCCTGAGAAAGCTGTTCTGGAGCCCCAATCAGAGCTTTGTCAAGGTTAGACTGGGCGGCGTCAACCGCTGCTTGAGCTTGTTTAACTTGGTCGGCAACATCTTGGTTATCTAAATATATTAGAGGCTGTCCTTGGGTTACCTTATCCCCAACATCCACAGCAAGTTTAGAGACCCGTGCCGAAATTTTTGCTGCTACGTTGGCCTGAGCATCTGATTCAATCCGACCAGCCATAACGTAAATATCCTGAGATTGCTCAGTCGTGCCAACTTGTTTACTATTTTGGTTTGCAGGAGTGGTGCCACATCCATTTAGAAGAAAACATAGAGCCACTAAAGTCACTAAAGTCACTAAAGTCACGCCAACTCTTCTCATCCCTTAACCCCCCGCAAGTATAAAAATGTTTCTGTACGAACAATATTTTACTTGAGAAATCGACAAGATGAATCCGTCGCGCCGAAGTTACGCCGGATGAACTGGACTGCTATTGGAAAGCATTATTGATGAGGTGGAACATGGAAAAGAAGCCTCAATATAAATACAACTTGAATATCCGGCAAGCGAAAGACGCTGTGGAATCGGCAAGGCAGACGATTCCACAGCATGAACTCGTTAAGCTCTATCACGGAAACTATAGTAAGAAGGTTTATTCTGAATATCTTAATGATTTTTGGTGGCGGTGGAAGCCGCAAAAATTAGTTCTGGTGTTTGAAGCGCAAATTCATCTTTATCTTCGTAGGCTAGCTGCTTTTTACCGGTTACTTTGATAATCAACCCAGCAATTGCGCCGGTTAAGAAAGCTAGGACGACCGTAAAAAGGATACCGATTATTTGAGCTTGCGCAATCCCGGGAACCACGAAGATAGCAATGATTCCTCCTAGGAGTCCGGGCATTCCATGTAAGTTGTGAACCCCACAGGAATCAACGATTTTCAGAGATGATTGCAGCTTTGGCTGAATAAAGACAAAACCTATGACGCTCAAAGCACCAGCGAGTAACCCGATCAAAAAGGCAGCGGGAGATGTTACAAGATTACAGGTTGCCCCGATGGCTACACCACCGGCAAGAGCTGCATTTGCCATATCGGCAATTGATGTTTTGCCTTTTCTCAACAAAGAACTTGCAATATAGGTTATGATGGTAGCGCCGCATAAAGCCAGAATCGTGTTAAGAACCGTCTGCGGCATTTGCTCAGGGGAAACGATGGCGCTGCAAAAGCTAGGCCAAAAAATCCAAAGTACCATAGAGCCCAGGACGGAGAAACGATCGGAAGTTTCATCACTATCGATATTTTTATTTCTATCTATGGCATTGGTAATCATAAGGGTCATACCCAATCCGAAATAAGCTCCGAAGGCATGAATGACAATGGAACCAGCCGAATCAACAAATCCTTTAGTGACCCCAAGGCCCCCATCGAGTACCAACCATTCATTCAACATATAGGCAGGAACTAATAATATGGTAAGGATTGCATATTGATAGACACGCAATCGCCCTAGAACTGCACCCATAGCAATTAAGGCAGAGGCACAGGCAAATTCGGCTAATAGAAGGGCGTGTATATTATTGGCAGATATAGGCTCTGACGATAGAACTCCGGTTGAACGAAGTAAAAGGTATACTGGTAAGCCCACACTGACAACGAGAAACGTCCCTGTGATTGCACTGTAACCATAATTTTTTATAAAAACCATAAGAAAACCAAAACCAACGAGAAGCATCGCCATGATATGTATTGAGAAATTATATTGTTCTATCTGCCGGATACCTTCATTGATTGAATCCGATCCCGATCCTGCGGCCAATACTTCGAGGGGTATAAATAACATCACCATGCAACTAAGTACAAAAATCAATAGTTTTCTGTTCAATTTTTCTCTCCCCTTTTTGATATTTAAAATTGGGCAAAACAAAAAAGCCTTAGAAAAAGGGCTTTTTTTAGGCTTCGTTGCCGTCATATGAATTGTATGTCATATTTTAGTACTTGACAATGCAATTTGAATAAACTTGAAAATTAATACAATATACCGTATACATTAAATAATCTGCTTTGCAATAATCAATAATAACTGAATGATGTGATTAAGAGGACGACTCGTCGCCATCGGGGTCTTACCCTTGCATAGAGGTCATTGGGACTGCTGTTTTAAAGAGAGAGGTTTGACTCATAAATTAAGAGGGGTGTAACGCAAACCTTTAGTTTCGTTACGCCCCTCTTAATTTAAATAATACCCCTTACTACTCGGCGGATAGTTTAGCCGAGTAGTAGATTCAAATTAACCGAATCCATTAATACAGAGACTTTTGGACAGAGATTCGGATATAAAAATGTGTGTTTTTAATAGTTAGATTCCACTGCATTTTGACACCTTACTGTATATAATTTAGTACCTTTTACGGTCACTGTCACTTCTGTACGTCCCATATACCCTCCGCATAGAACGTCACCTGAATCGCTAATGCAACTATTATCACAACCTTTATGGAATGGTATTATGCCTGCATTACCATAAGATACTCCCATAACTAAATTTATTTCTTCGCTGTATAGTTGACTAATTTCATAAGATTTTCTTTCTAACATATTAGATCACCTCTAATTTCTTCATAATTTAAATTAAAATTTTTCTCTATTATTTTTCTTGTACTACACTAAATAATCTAAGTTGCTGTCCGTAATTGAGTACAACAGGCAAAACTTGACTTATGCGCCGTGGCGAAAAGTTTCTTCCGAAAAACAATATTCATTATATTTATAACCATAAGATCGAGGACTTATTGTAGTAAAGGCACTCCACACGTCCGCTTCATGAAATCGCCCCACAGTGAGGACAGCAGTACGTCATATAAATCGCCTTCTTTTCTTTTAGTTCTTTCTAAATATAATATAGCACGAATTTAAATAGTTAGTGCTTAATATTACAAAGTTCTAATTTTCTGAGTAGTCAATCAATGTAATAGGTATGCTTAACTCCCCACTGTCCGGACAAATTAAAGTCTCGTGGCAAACTGTGGGCCTTGGTCGGTGTTGCGAATTTGCCCACAATAAAACGGGTTTTGTTAAACTTCTATATCCCGTTTATCGGGCACTTATTTGTCCAAGTTTGGGTGTTAAAGCTAGAACTAAACGAAGGAATAATGGTTGCTATGATGTATAATAAGATAAGAAATATAGGGTGGAGTGAGGTAAACTAAGTGGCTTACTATTTTGAGGATGCTTCTAGAACGTTTAGTGAATACTTATTAATTCCTAATTTAACAAGAATGGACTGTATACCTAGTAATGTTAATTTGACAGCACCGATCGTTAAGTTTGAAAAAGGAAAGAAATCTTCTTTGGAATTAAAAATTCCTTTTGTCTCAGCCATTATGCAATCAGTTTCTGACGACAATTTAGCTATAGCTTTGGCAAGGTGCGGGGGGTTGTCCTTTGTTTTTTCGTCTCAACCAATAATGGAACAGGTAGAAATGATTAAAAAAGTAAAGAAGTTTAAAGCTGGCCTTGTAGTTAGTGACGCTAATTTGACACCAGATCATACCTTGCAAGATGTCATAGCCCTGAAAGCTAGGACTGGTCATTCTACAATTGCCATTACAGAAGATGGATCTCCTTATAAAAAATTAATTGGGCTGGTGACAACGAGAGATTATAGAAAAAGTAGGGATACTTTAGATAAAAAAGTGAGTGAATTCATGACTCCTTTTGCCAAACTTATTGCCGGGAAAAAAGGAATAAGTCTCAGCGAAGCAAATGATTTAATCTGGCAAAATAAACTGAACTGTTTACCAATCATAGATGAAAACCAAAATCTTTGCTATTTTGTTTTTAGAAAAGATTATGATGAACACAAGAATAATCCGCACGAATTACTAGACTTAGACAAGAGATTATTAGTTGGCGCAGGTATCAATACCAGAGATTATAAGGAAAGAGTGCCTAAATTGGTAAAAGCTGGTGCTGATATCTTGTGTGTAGATTCTTCAGATGGATATAGTGAGTGGCAGAAAAAAACCATTGAGTATGTTAAGGAAGAATTCAATAATCAAGTAAAGGTCGGTGGAGGAAACGTCGTTGATAAAGAAGGGTTTCTGTACCTTGTTGAAGCGGGAGCCGATTTTGTTAAAGTTGGAATCGGTGGGGGATCAATTTGTATAACTAGAGAACAAAAAGGAATTGGAAGAGGTCAAGCCTCAGCCGTTATTGAAGTTGCTAAAGCCAGAGATGATTATTATGCTAAGTCAGGTATTTATGTCCCTATTTGTTCTGATGGAGGGATAGTACATGATTACCATACTGTCTTAGCTATGGCCATGGGCGCTGATTTTATAATGATGGGAAGGTATTTTGCGCGGTTTGATGAAAGTCCAGCCAAAAAAGTAAAATTAGGAAGTAATTATGTGAAGGAATATTGGGGAGAAGGATCTAACCGGGCGCGAAACTGGCAAAGGTATGATTTTGGCGAAGAATCAAAACTCAGTTTTGAAGAGGGAGTAGACAGTTATGTTCCATATGCCGGCAGATTACGAGATAATTTAGACTTAACTTTGAGTAAGATCCGGTCAACGATGTGTAGTTGCGGAGCACTTTCTATTGAAGAATTACAAAAGACTGCCAGAATGACACTCGTTTCTTCAACTAGCATCATTGAAGGTGGAGCCCATGATGTTATCTTGAAAGAAAACAATTATTAGACTTAGTATCTAGGCGAACGTAGGCCAAGGGCCTTGAGTCCCTTGCCTCAGAGCCAAGCTCGAGGCACATATCTGGGCGACCTCGAAATCTGTTCGATTAAAACCTTTTAACATTTTGATTGGGATATAAAATTTAAAGGAGTAAAAATATGAGTAAGTATTGGAGTAAACTTGCCGCAGGTTTAGAACCATATGTTCCAGGAGAACAACCTAAAGATAGAAAATACATTAAACTTAATACAAATGAAAACCCTTACCCACCTTCACCTAAGGTTATTGATGCAATAAAAGCTGCTGTTGATGAGAACTTAAAGTTATATCCTGATCCAAATGGAGTAGCGTTAAAAATGACTTTGGCAAACTATTATGGATTAAATCAGGAGCAAGTGTTTGTAGGAAATGGCTCAGATGAGGTATTGGCATTTTCATTTATGGCGTTCTTTGATCCGAATAATCCAATCTTATTTCCGGACATAACGTATAGTTTCTACCCGGTATATGCAAAAGTGTTTAAGATAGATTACGAACTTGTACCATTAAATGATGATTTCACCATACCTATAGATAAACTATTAAAAGATAACGGGGGAGTAATAATTCCCAATCCCAATGCACCAACTGGTAGTTTTTTAACCCTTGAATTTATTGAGGAAATCCTAAGTCATAACAAGGAAAAGGTAGTTATTGTCGATGAAGCCTATGTTGATTTTGGAGGGGTATCTGCCTTAACACTTATTGATAAGTATCCTAACCTGTTGGTTATACAGACACTTTCAAAGTCTCGTTCTCTTGCAGGTTTAAGGGTAGGTTTTGCCATGGGTCATGAAGATTTGATAAAAGGTTTAGATACAATTAAAAACTCAATAAATTCTTATACATTAGATAGATTAGCATTAATTGGAGCAGTAGAGGCAATCAAAGATGATGAATATTTTCAAGATAAAAAAAATCGGATAATCAGCACGAGGGAAAAAGCTACTGGTCAACTTAGCAAGATGGGATTTAAGATAGTTCCATCAAAGGCTAACTTTGTCTTCATTAGTCATCCAACAGTAAAGGCTGAGGATTTATTCATTTGGCTCAAAGAAAAATCAATTCTGGTCAGATACTTTAGGCAGCCGAGAATAGACAATTATTTAAGAGTAAGTATAGGTAGCGATGAAGAGATGGATACATTTATTAAGGCCTTAGGAAGTATTATTACTTAATACAGAAAAACTGGCTGCAGACAGTGAGGCAACCTCTCTATAAAGTAGGGCTTTGTGCTAGAGCCCGAATCCAGGCATATGAGATAAAAGGAGGTTCCGTTCTTCTATAGAATCTCCTAAGCCAATGGGGTATGCTGGAACTTCTCACACCAGAGCATTATGTTTTTGAGTTGAAGTCCGGGCTGAGGGTTGAGGAAATAGATGATAATTTTGAGTCGGATGGGAGCATCATGATGAGTGATGCTCTTTTAATATTTTATCCAAATCGTAAGACTCCCACTTCTGCAAGTGGGAGTGATACACCTTATTCTGCTTCGGTGACGAAAGCCTCCGGTGGAGGGTTTTGCCGAGCCGCACTTTCCTGATAGGAATCCTTGGCGGCGAAGGAGGTAGAGTCCATCCTACAGCGCGAAAGTATTCGTCTGTGGATCTGCGCCTTCGGCGTAAGTCTCCACTGGAGACTTACGTCACCGAAGACTCGATGTTCAACTTTAGTTGAACGAGTTCACTGGGTTGGTTCGGCCATGATTTAGAAAAAACGTGCTGCTTGAGGAGACTTGAGTTATTTCCTGATGCAGTTTTTTGATTTTAAGAGTGGGTTGTGGGTGAAGAAAAAAGTTTAACCTTATAATATTTGTGTATGATAACTCATTTCATGGAAATCCTAATGCATGAGGTGAATTTCAATGATTCGACGGCACTATCAGTACCGAAGAAGACAAAGCAACGAATCATTTTGCAGGAAACATCGATGAAACAACTCTGCACTTGAATGAATCAGTTAATTTGCCTGGCCGAGATATGCCTTATATAAGAGAGATAATATTAAATCCAGATGGAAACGGTCAATTTGAAAGCACTTGGAATTATGATGATTATTATCAGGACAATATAAAAGTAACTCTTAGCTTGGACAATCGGTAGGATTTGGTAAAGTAAATTAACAAATATGGTAAGGGTGCGATTTGCGAAGTCGTACCCTTATTACGTTTATGTCTACAAAATAGCTTAGAATCCTAAAAATAGTTATAATGGTTTATGGACGTTTGGATGAACTTACGTAAAATAATACATGTGGATATGGATGCCTTCTACGCCTCAGTAGAGCAACGGGACGATCCTATCTTGCTGGCTAAGCCGGTAGTGGTAGGAGGTAAACCCAACAGCAGGGGTGTAGTTAGTGCTGCCTCTTATGAAGCACGAAAATTCGGAATACACTCGGCTATGCCCATGGCGGAGGCTTTCCGACGCTGTCCTCATGCGATCTTTCTGCCTGTAAACATGAATAAGTATAAAGAGGTGTCCTTAGAAATTAGGCAGATATTTTTGACTTATACACCTATGGTGGAACCAATATCGCTGGATGAGGCCTTTTTGGATGTTACAAGGTCTTCGAGCTTATTTGGTCCAGTGAATACAATTGCCTTAACTATAAAACAACGTATTCAGCAGGAGCTTAACCTAACGGCATCAGTTGGCGTGGCCAGCAATAAATTTCTTGCCAAACTTGCCTCAGACTTGAAGAAACCCAATGGTTTTGTCGTTGTTCAGCCTGATACGGTTCAGGAACTTCTTGACCCACTGTCTATTGAAAGGATTTGGGGAGTCGGTAAAAAAACTGCTGAACAGCTGCATAAGCTTAATATTAAAACGGTTAGAGATTTACGTCGCTTGGATCTGAAATATCTAACGCAGCTCTTCGGGATTTTAGGAAGTCAGCTTTATCAGTTGGCCCAAGGTATTGATGATCGACCAGTGGAAAGCGACAGGGTGGTTAAATCCGTCGGCCGCGAAACTACTTTTGCCACAGATACTGCAGAATGTGATATGTTGGAGACGGAGTTATTGAAACTTGCTGTTGATATAGGGCGGAGAATGCGTAAGAAAGCCTTTAGAGGGAAAACGATCACATTAAAAGTTCGATATAACGATTTTCGTACAGTGTCTCGTTCATATACGCTGTCACAAGCCACAGATAGTGATGATGTGATTTATAAAGAAGCATGTAACTTATTGAGGGAAGTATCGCCTAAACAGCCACTAAGGTTGATTGGTTTAACGCTGAATAATTTAACCGATAAGTCAGAATGTCAACTTTCTTTGTTCTCTGAGCAGCAAAGGGATAATGAAACTCTCACGAAAGTAATCGATTTAGTCAATGAAAAATACGGTGAAAAGAGTATTACAAGAGCAAGACTGTTGTGATTATTAATATGCATTAAATTTCAATTCCTTGGCGATTAAGTTAATATCGCTGGAATTCTCTGGAGCCGCTTCTTTAAACCGCTCTACTCGGATATAACTGAAGTTAGAGGTCAAATTTATGTTACATACTTTCTGTAGCATAAGTGTAACTAAGGCTACCGCCGGCGCTTAAAGGGTCCCTTCTCGCCATCACGGCGCCTTGCCATCCTGCAAGAAGTCTAATACGTGCGAAGACAGTGTCTTCGGGCGGCGCTACTAATCTCAAACACGATAGTCTCCAGTACGATAGTCTCCAGTACGATAGTCTCCAGTACGATAGTCTCCAGTACGATAGTCTCCAGTACGATAGTCTCCAGTGACGAAAGCCTCC
>LOEW01000251.1 GCA_001516045.1 Desulfosporosinus sp. BRH_c37 | reverse complement strand
AATGACAAGGAGACGTATATCACTTATAAGAATAAAGTTTACGATCTGCTGAATGTGTGGCTTAAGGACGAGACGTGGAGCAGACAAGCTCGCCCCGGCGGAGATGCGCAGTAAGGAATGGTGGATGATGAAAAGCACATAATATCACTTTTTGGCCAGAACATTGTCTAATATCGCATCAATACGCTCCTGGGTACCGGGCTTGCATACTACTTGTAAAGGCTGGACCTGCATGAATTGATCGTGATCATCTGCAGGCAATTAAAAAAAAGTATATCGAAGAACAAGAAAAGTATGACATAGCTCTGGATAAGTTAAGTGTAAAGGAGTATAAAGACTCGGAAATTTATTGGAATGCATGGTCCATTGAATTTCTTTATTTTTTGTAAAAACAATTGCGCCTAGATCGTCAGTTTAAAAATAAAGGTCATTGATTTTTTAGTGAGAGGTATGAAGAAGAAAATCTTACAAGTCGGGGAATGCCTGCAATGCAACCCATGCCAAAGCCAATGACAATCATGATCCCTTAGAATTAACAGAAATAGAATATTGAAAAAGTATGTGATTAACATAACCGAGCTGACGTTATCGTGCCTTGTAGCTGGAGGAAGGTTATAATATTGTTCAGATATAACAAGTAAGCCGCTCACTGAGACTAAGTCAGTAAACGGCTTACTTGTTTTCCAAAGCAAGACAGGAGAACCGTCCCCCAGTCTTGTTCAGTCTTGATAAGATCAGAGTGTTGGAAAGGAGCTTAGCGCAGATATTGCTTAAGCAGCGGAAAGATCGCACTTGAGCTGGTTGGGTTTAGAGTCCAACTAAGGGACCATGCCCCGACCCCGCCAAGCCTGTATTGATTGAGCAACTGCATTTTGGCACTCCAGCTTTGTGCATCGTCAAAGTAAACAGTATGCATTCCGAGTGTATCGGAGTAATTAAAGTGGGGAATTTGGGAAGAATCTCGTTGCACAGGGCCTTTAGCTAACTCTAAAAGCTCCGCCATTCCGTTAGGCTTTCGGGTATAGGATGCTCCAGAATCAGTGGTCGACCAGTCTACCCCGTAGTAGGGAAGGCCGAGGAGAACTTTATTCATGTCAACCCCTTGCCCGCGGGCATATTGCAAAACTCGACCTGTCCAATCAAGAGGGGCGATGGGTCCGGGGGACCCGTGGCTATAGTCATACGTCATAATGTTCAAGTAATCGACATATTGAGCAAGAGCGCGGTAGTCAAACTCTTCGAGCCAAGTTTCTGAGCCGGTTCGAGGCATTACGGCTTCGATCACCAACTTATTTAAGGGATGAAGCAAGGCGTAAAGCTCTTTCATGAACTGCGTGAGATAGGGACCAGTGGCACTACTCATAAATTCAAAGTCAATAACGATACCGTCGGCGTTTGTATTAAGAAGGCGTTCTTTAATCTGACTTTCTAATTTAGCTCGGGCAGTCGGGGAAGCAAGTACAGTATCAACGGCTTGGGAACTGGCCCAAGAGGATTGGATGACCGGAAGGACTTTTAAATTGCGAGCATGAACGGAGGCGGTAAACTGCACGTAATCGCCGGGTGTGGAATCCCACCCACCGCTCACGATACCGTCTGCAGTGTCATCAAGGTAATACAAACTTGGCGCAATAATATCGGCATAATCCGTAGCTGGTTTTGGAATAGACTGGACTTGAGTGTGCATACCCTGTAAATTACCCTGAGTGTATTGGAGGGAAATCCGCGGTTGGGCAACTCCAGTGCGAAGGATACTTTCAATCTTGTAATTAATAACACCCCACCCCCCAAAAATTGTAAAGCTTGATCCTAAGGCTCTTTTTTGATTGAGGTAAGCAGTTGCCGAGGCGCCTAGTTGGGTACGGGGAAGTAAAAGGATGGGCGCATTATCCTTGGCAGCAAGAGCTGCACCAGCTAAAGCATCCGGAAAGTTTTCACCCGTTGCTACATAAACCTTGGAAGTCTGAAATCCTAATTGATTTAAGATAACAGTGTTGGTTTCATATTGATCGTACCCGGCATACCTCGAGGTGACTTTGACAGGCTGAGGGAGTTTGCTAAGTTGTTCTTCAAGGGTGTCCTGAATCACAGCCTTACCGCCAATTAATGTCACTTCTCGAACACCCATTTGAGTGAGCGCCTGAGCTGTTTCCGGTGGGAGTGAATCGCTCCGCGTGAGTAAGACAGGAATGCCTTGAGCGGCAGCATAAGAAGAGATACTTAAGGCATCAGCAAAACGCTCACCGTTCACTAAAAAGGCTTGGCTAGAACTCGGTGTTGCCTCACTGGCAATAGCCGCAGCCGTACCGTACTGATCCAAGCCGGACAGACGCTTCGGCAGGATCCCTTGGTCCTTAAGCGATTGTTCAATCGACGGATTCAAAGCAACCGTACCGCCTAGGAGATACACCTCTTGCGTACCAAGACGTTTAAGTTCCTCAGAAACAGCAGAATTCAAATGATCCGATTCAGTAAGCAGTAAAGGCCCATTGACCTTATGAGCCAGAACGGTTCCAGTCAAGGCATCCGGAAAATTCCCTCCAGTTGCCAACACAGCGACAGGGGCATTATCCCACCCCTGCTTAGAAATCTCCACAGCAGTATCATACAGTGTATTCCCATAAATGCGATCAGTGACCGATTCGGTAGGTTCCGCCTGCACACTAAGAGGGTGGATGGGTGTAATACTTAAAACAAAAGCTAAACTGCAAAAAACACTTATTACTTTCTTTGTGACAAAATGCATAAAAACCTGAACCTTTCTTTATAGTATTTTATTGATGAGCTTCCAAAGGAAGCTTCTTACCATGGAGAGCACACCAAGCGTATTTGCGTCAAAGACGCAAACAGCGTCACATAATTCTCCGTCGTCCCAAACCCCCGTCCGGCCCAAGCCAGAGGAAGTTTCTTAGCTTAGGGAGCACGGAGAGAGGAATCGCGTCAATGAGCGCAGGCGATAAAGCGTCAAGAACGCGTTGGTTTACATGCAGAAAGCCCAGCATGCAAGTAAGGAACCGTCCCCTAAGCGAATTTTGCGTCAAAGACGCAAACAGCCCTTCACCCAATCGTCCCAAACCCTCGTCCGACCCAAGCCGGAGGAAGTTTCTTAACTTAGAGAGCATGGAGAGAGGAATCGCGTCAATGAGTGCAGACGATAAGGCGTGAAGAAACTCATTGGTTTACATGCAGAACAGCCCAGAGGTTATGAGTTTTAGCCTTAGCGACAAGCGAATAGCGATGACGATAGTCTCCGGTGGAGAGTATCGCCGAAGCCGTGATCCTAAGAGGAATCCTTACCGGCGTAGGATGTATGCGAACGGGTTAAGACACTGACTCCCGACCGTGCTAAGACACTGACTCCCCTTCCTCACTAACTATTCTTTGCCAGCACTCGAAATCCTCCCTAAAACAAAGGAATCTCCATTGCCAAAATCAAACAGTACACACTAGGCATTGAAAACAACCCAGAACTTAACAGCCTAACTCGGTCAGAAAAACAAAGGAGAGTCATAATAATTGTCGAATAAAGCTTGAGAAACTATTAATTAGAAAGAACGTGATAGAGACGTTTAATAGAACGACACTTAATAGAAGAGAATCTATTAGTAGAATCAAATTTGGACTAGTGTCTTTCCTAATAATGGGGATCATGGTTTGTAACCTAGGACTCGCTCCATTACCAATAACTGGACAGGCCGTCCCCAACCAAAGCAAAACTAGTCAAGCCAAGCCTTTTCAAGTCATCATCTCTTTAGCACCAGGGGTAGACGACGCTGAAGTCGCCCAAGAATTTGGAGGAACAGTTGTACGTCGGGGCCCGTTTAATTACACAACCTTAGAATTTCAGGAAACTACTATTAGGCAACAAGTTATAGAACTGCTGAAGAAGACACCTGGGATAATCAGTGCCGAGGAAAACTATCGCCGCACAATAACAGCTTTACCGGGATCGACCGATCAGGACCCCCTATTCCGGGATCAATGGTCAATGCTCAGAGCCAACGTCCCAGGAGCTTGGGACATGGGAGCCACTGGTCAGGGTATGACTATTGCTATAGTAGACACAGGTGTTGCCCTTAATCATCCGGATTTAAAGGACAATTTAATCTCCGGCTACAATGCTATCACCAAAAGTGAAGCACCGAGTTCGTACCAAGATAACAATGGACACGGAACTCACGTCGCCGGTATAGCCGCTGCCGAACGAAATAATGTGGGCATAATCGGAGTAGCCTATCAGGCTAAAATTATGCCGATCAAGGCTATGGATTCCTTTGGGGAAGGGTATGACGATACGATTGCTGCCGGAATTGTCTGGGCCGCTGATCATGGAGCAAAGATCATTAATTTAAGTCTAGGTGCGGAAAATGTCACTCACCCCACAGATATGTTAAAGCAATCAGTCGCCTATGCGGTTAATAAAGGGTGCTTGTTAGTGGCCGCTGCAGGGAATTATGACTCCGAGTCGGAAGAAAATCCTGGTGTGAGCTACCCGGCCTCTGACCCGGATGTTCTGGCCGTAGTAGCAACAGATCAAAACAACAACCTGGCTGATTACTCAGTCACAGGTCCAGAGGTGGATCTAGCCGCCCCGGGGGATTCTATCACCAGTGATTGGGTGACCAAGACTAAACGGCCGGGATACGTCACTGAGAGCGGGACCTCCATGGCCGCCCCCTTTGTGGCAGGGGAAGCTGCCTTGATTTGGAGTCAACACCCAGCTTGGTCCAGGGACCAAGTGATTCAGGTGCTTGAAGCGGGGGTCAAGGATTTAGGCGTTTCCGGACGTGATAACAACTACGGATATGGGCTTGTGGATGTGAAACTAGCCGTAGCCCTGGCCAATCAAACGCTGGAGGAATTACCATCTCCTGCTTCGGTCAATGAACTGGGTGGTATCGTTCAGGCAACAGCGGGCTCGACAGAACAGACCTTAACAATCCCCACGCAAGCCTTTGACAGCTCTGTTACCGTATCTTTAGAAACAGTCACGCCTCCTGGCAGTTTGCCAAACAGTGCCACTTTTTTGACCCCAACTTTTCAGGTTGACTGGGGAGATGTAACTCCACAGAACATGCTCACCTTAAAATTGAAGGATCCCTCGCTGCAAGCCGGAGCCAATATTTATCGCTGGGATGGTTCACGCTGGCTTGCCTTAGGTGGAGAGATAGTAAGTGGTGAGGCTCGGCTAGGACTATATAGGGGTGGAATCTATGCAGTAGGGACCTCCCAGCTAAGTACAGAGGGTAATCGATTTGCAGGAGTTACCGCGGAGGGAACGGCTATAAGTATTGCTAAGGCAACCTTTACAACCGGGGCGGATAGCGTTATTCTCGCCCAAATTAATCAGTTCCCGGATGCCCTGGCAGGTGCACCCCTGGCCTATAAATTGCAAGCTCCGATCTTACTCTCTCCTAGCACTGGGCTTACGGAGGACGTTCGAGCAGAACTACAAAGATTAGCTCCGCAGAAAATCTATCTTTTAGGGGGTACGGCTGCTTTATCTACTAATATAGAAACTGAACTACAGCAGAAGTATAAAGTAAAACGTCTCTACGGTTACACGGCAGAAGGGACAGCTGCGGCGATTGCCCGAGAACTTGGAAATAAAGGCAGAGCCGTCGTCACTAGTGTGCATAACTTTCAGGACGCCTTAGTCATCTCAGCTTGGGCTGCACGTCAGGGGATCCCGATCTTGCTCACAGATTCGTCAACCTTATCTGGGGACACCCAAACCGTTCTAAGAGAACTCAATGTGACCCAAACCCTAGTTATCGGAGGGACTACTGTGGTGGGGGCTAAGGTCATGGAAAGCCTCCCCTTTCCTAAACGGATCAGTGGAGATACAGCTTACGACACAACGGCAGCCGTCTTGCAGGCTTACCCACCCACAACGGAAAAACTTGAAATCGCAACCGGGGAAAATTTCCCAGACGCTCTAACAGGGGCTATAAGGGCCTCATTTTACGGCTCGATGGTAGTCTTAGTGCCGACGCACTCTGCCATTCCTTCGAGTTTGTTCACTCTCTTGAATTCCTGG
The DNA here is from genome assembly GCA_001516045.1 of Desulfosporosinus sp. BRH_c37. Classification (GTDB taxonomy): domain Bacteria; phylum Bacillota; class Desulfitobacteriia; order Desulfitobacteriales; family Desulfitobacteriaceae; genus Desulfosporosinus. The sequence continues at coordinate 11,179 of LOEW01000251.1, read as the reverse complement.
CAGGGAAAAGAGGTAGAGTCTTTCGGAGGGGTGGCAGTATTGCCGGAAAATGTTGTAGAAACCGTTAAAATATACGTTAAATAACCTCTTAGACGAAAAATTCTGATTTTTCAGTGGCAGGATATCAGCGAAGCATGTCGAAAATATATTAAGTAGACTTTGAGGGGAGGGATTAAAATGTGGCAAAAATAAAATGGAGACACTTAGGGTTGTTAGTTTTAGGACTTAGTTTTTTACTAGGCTTTCAGAGGCCTGTCAATGCTTCTCCCCTGGCCTTAGAAACGTCAAGGATCGCCGGGATACGTCAAATTGATACCGCCATTGAAGTTTCTAGAATCGGGTGGCAACAGGCGGATACAGTCTTATTGGCCAATTGCGATCATTTTCCGGATGCTCTGGTCGCGGCGCCACTTTCTCATCAATTAGATGCTCCCCTTCTTCTGACCCCGACGGGGGGCGTTGATGCCAAGGTTATGGATGAAATTAAACGCTTGGGCGCCCAGCAGATCATCCTTTTAGGGGGGGAGGCTGCTTTAAGCCCTAAGGTTGTGTCAGATATCCAAAATGCAGGTTATAGTCAACCGGAACGCATAGCGGGGTATGATCAATTTGAAACAGCTCAAAGAGTGGCCGAACGCGTCGGGACTAAGGGGCAAGTGATCCTGGCCAATGGAGATCAATTTCCGGATGCCCTGGCGATATCTGCTTACGCAGGGGTGACAGAGACCCCAATTCTTTTGACAAGTGCTAAGAAGATGCCAGCTACTACTCAGGAGGAGCTTAACAATCTACAGCAAAAAGGGGACCTGAATACGCTCGTCATCGGCGGGGAAGCGGTAGTCTCCAGTGCGACACTGGGTAGCTTAAATAGTGTTCAACGGCTTGCCGGCAACGACCGCTATGATACCGCCGCAGAGGTCTATGAATTTGCTCGGGATGAACTGACTGCGCAAACGACATACTTGGTAACCGGTGAGGACTTCCCTGATGCACTCGCAGCAGGGGGGCTAGCGGCCAAGCAAGGCGCAGGAATCGTGATGGCTCAAAGGACATACTTACCGGGATCAACCTATTCCGTGTTGTCCAGACCGACGGAAAGTACCATGAACGTCGTGATCATCGGGGGGATGGCGGTTGTCGCAGATAAAATCAAGTCTATCGTTGAAGGTACCGAGCAGCCCCCATACCTTCTGGCAGGAGTTGCAGTTATCGTTGACCCGGGACATGGCGGTCCTGACACAGGAGCGCTTGGAGCGACAGGGACTTATGAAAAAAACAATACCCTGCCCGTAGGTCTAAATCTCGCAAGTTTGTTGCGCTCAGCGGGGGCACAAGTGACCTTGACCCGGAGCACGGACGTTACGCCCGCTGTGGGGCCGTATTCCGAGCTTTCCGACCTGCAGGCTCGCACTAAAATCGCTAACGACCAAAAGGCAGATCTTTTTATCAGTCTGCACAATGATGCATCCAGTAATCCCGAGCCAGGAGGGACAACGACCTATTATAGTTCGGCTAGCTCAGTAGCCACCCAGTCCAAGGCCTTTGCGGATAGCATGCAGCGTGAGGTAGTAAAGGCAATGGCCTTGAATAACCGTGGCGTTCGGGATGCCCCTTTCTACGTGCTCAAGAATACAAAAATGCCCGCAGTCCTGGTAGAAATCGGTTTCATTTCCAACCCGTCTGAAGAAAAACTTTTAGGAGCCCCGGATGTCCAAAAAAAAGTAGCTTTAGGTGTCTATCGAGGGATTTTGAGCTTCAAAGGGATTTAGCCTTAAAAGGTTAACGACTTATTTAGAAAAATCCCACAAAATACACACATTTGGTTATAAACTCCGTGCTATAATCAAGTATTCCATCTGCACTCAGTATATTTTTTAACTAAAGGTGGAAAACTATTAAGTTTTAGTGTAAACTAAGTGAAGTAACTGTAGAAACCTGTCCGATGGCTTAAATCTCATTATTTTTTAAGACAATAAAAAAAATCGGACAGCAAGAAGGAATTATTAGCTATTCTGACGAATAGAGATACTAGTACATGCCTTTTTGTGGTTTCTTCATCTATGCGTTCTAAATGGTATGACACAGGAGGGGTGAGTAATCATCCTAAGGGGGGACGCTCCCGCTTGGATCCTGTGAAATGCTTTTAGATATTGCGCAATGTCTAAAGATTAGGCGACTCATACTAAGGGGGTGAGGGACGACTAAGAAACGTCCTTGGTAAGGAACAGAGATCGTTTTATTCACAAGATACAGAAGAGATCCAAAAGACGAGAGGAGAAATTCACTACATGAAAAAAACTAAAAAGGCCCTAGCTTCATTAGCCATCGCAAGTATGGCACTGACAATGATACCTTTTAATGCATTTGCTACAGGAACAGTCCCAACTCGTATAGCGGGAACAACTGCTGCTCAAACTGCAATAGCAATCGCAGATCAAACAGGCTGGACAGGTGCAGCAATCCTTGCTTCCTCAGCTTCTTATGGTATGGTTGATGCTCTGACAGCTGGTCCCCTCGCTTCGTACTTGAAAGCTCCTATCCTTCTGACCGGAGCTGGTAATGCACTGGATGCTGACACTAAAACAGAACTCACCAAACTTGCTGTCAAGACAGTTTATGTAACCAGCGGAACGGCTGTTATCAGCCAAGGTGTTCTCACCGAATTAGAAGGAATGGGAATTACTGTAGTTCCCCTTGGTGGAGTTGACCGCGCTGAAACATCAGTTAATATCGCTAAGAAAATGACTGGCGTAACTAAAGTTGCTGTAGCTAATGGCTTGCAAGACGCACTCTCCATTGCGGCGATTGCCTCTGCTGCCAATGAGCCAATCCTCTTAACGGACAAAGATTCAGTTCCTGCTAGTGTGACAGCATACTTGGCTGTAAACACAGCCATTACTTCAAGTGATGTCATCGGTGGAACAGGAGTCATCAGTGATGCTGTAAAGGCTAAATTCCCTAGTGCAACCCGCCACGCTGGAATGTCCGCTTATGATACCAATAGCCAAGTTATTCAAGACTTTGACTCTTCCATCAAATACGACAATGTATATGTAGCCAACGGCGTAACTGGTATCGATGCTCTTGCCGGTGCACCACTAGCTGCTCAGACTAAGTCAGCAATTGTTCTCACAGATGGAACAGTTCCTTCCATAGCTAAAATCATAAGCGGTAAACTCGGTGCTGCCGGTGTTGTTACAGCTCTCGGTGGTGCAGCAGTTGTTCCTGAAACTGTACGTGTCGGAGTTGTAACTGGAGTAGTTACAATACCAAGCGGAACATTGTCAGTTACATCAGTAAGTGCTGTTAGCGCAAAAGAATTCAAAGTGGTCTTTAACCAAGCACCTGCAAATACAGAGAAAGTAGCCTTTGTTGTTAAAAACTTAACAACTCCTGTAACTGTAGCAGCAACTTGGAATACTGCAAAGACAGAAGCTACACTAACTAACTCAGCAAATTTCCCAGAAGGAACCTATACAGTTAACGTCAAGGATGATGCCACAGATCTTGGAAACACATCTGTAGCTGTAGTCCAACAAAAGGTTGCCAAGATTAATATCACTGCAACTAAATTAGGGGTTGTTACAGACACTAAGGATTCAACGAAGCAGACTGGTTATGCAACCTATCAAGTATTAGATCAATATAACAACGATATTACAACATCATCGCTTGCTAATAGTTTAACATTCCAAAGTGGCGTTGGTGAGGTTACAGCGAAAAATGGGTTGCTTACATTAAAAGCTAATGTTACGAATCTTATGCAGTATGCTACTGTGGTATTAACAGGCTATGATTCAACGACTGGAGTTTCAGTAAGTGCTACATTATCAACATCGACTCAAATTGGTACATTAAGTGATTTCCAATTAGGAGAGCTAAAAAATTCTGAAGGAAAAGCTCTAACTGCAGGAGATTCAAGCGAATTCTATGCGAGCTATACTGCTACAGACATTAGCGGTAATCCAACTACGAATTATGATTTGATCAAGGGTGGCTTGATCTTACACGATGATGGCGTTAACCCTAGAATGTTAACTACTTCAAACTCCTATGTAACTGCATCTGTTGAACAGGATCCACTCGATGATACAAAGGCAGTCATTAAAGTCGTTGCTAATAATTCTAGCGGTACACTGACTATGGATATGCCAACAGTAATAACTGCAATGACTTGGACCGGAAAAACTTCCTCCCTTGATGCAACCTTAAAGAAAGCATCAGCAATTGACACCTTTACATTAATGGCTCCTTCGTATGATGTAGCTGTTAATGAAGGTAAAGCAATTCCTTTCTCCGCAGTAGATCAAAATGGTGCTGCCCTCACAAAGTATGTTGATTTGAAGACTACTAATCTCACAATATCTAACGCCAAGCTAGTTCAAAATACCGATGGATCTGCTAGCTTGTTAGCTGGTCCAAATGGCGAAGGATTTACAACGGACGGACAACAAGTTATAACTGCAAATACCTCAACTGGTAAATACAGTTCACTCACTATCAATATTCAGAAATATGCCAAAGCTGACGCATTAGCTTTAGATTCTACAATATTGTTAAATAACATGCAAAGTGGTGCAAGTCAAGCAATTGACTTTGGTTATAACTATGGTGGATTTGCTGTTAAGGATCAATATGGTAGAGCGTTTGATATGGTAGGAAAAGCCAAGGGCGTAGCGATCAATACTAGCCCAGAGTATAATTATCAAGTTCTCGCAACTCCTACAGGGGCTGTCAGTGTAGCTGGTACCACTTCAGGTGAAGTTGCAACAGGCGGTAATGCTGTAGCCTTCGGCGGAAATGGAATTAAGATTACAGCTAACTCTGGTTTAGAAGCGGTTGGATCAACTGGCACAGTTACCTTCAAACTGATCAATGTAGCTGAAACGTATGCAACCACTACAACGGCTCACGCAAAAGGTGATTACGTGATTCCGTTAGCTAATCAGGCAAATCCAACTCTTGCTGAACTAGCTACGTTAACAACGATTGACTCTAAGTCAGTAACACTTCAAATTCTGAAAAACGATGATATTAAAGATTACATTATTGATACAGTAGAAAAACCAATCTATGCTGACGCTACTACTGCTGATGCAGTAACTTCCAGAATTGATGCTTTTGGTGCTAATCCATACATCTATGGTAAATCCGCAAGTGGTTCAAAAGTAGTCTTGGCAAATGGTAATATTATCAACGCATATGTTGATAGTCCTGACTTTATTGCCGCCTATAGTGAAACTCCATTATTGTTTGACTATAAGAACGTTAGTGTGTATGCGAAAAAATTGGCAGATAATGTGACAACTTCGAGCACCACCTTAAATGTAACATTTAAAGGTGCAGATAATTTAGTGCATACCTTAACAACACCTATTACTTCTTCAACTGCAGTACCTGTAGCAACTGGTATTTTTGCTAACGTAGGTACCTTCCTACCTGGTATTACACTCAATGATCCAGGAGATGCTGCGACAGTCAGCGTAGATTATCTTGCTGCGACTAAGCTTTTAGCAAGAATGGATACAGCTGGATCTAGCGCTAACCGCTCTGGAATCTATTTCAGGACTATGGATCAGTATGGTACAAAAGCAGCTCCATTAGCTGATATTATTACCGTTTCTGCAGTCAAGGCGGATGGAACAACTCCTAGTACCTTTGATCTAGGTGCAGACCTCAGAATCGCGACAGCTCCACAAGTTGGCGATGTAATTGTTCTTAGTGGTATTAGTCAAAACGGATTAGTCAAAACCATTAAGATCACTGTCACAGCTAGCCTTGGTACTGTAGCTGATACTACAGCACCGGCCGTAACAGGTGTGGCTACAGGCCAAACCTATACAGCAGCAGTTACACCAGCTAGTGCTGCCACGGATATTGCAAGCACAACCCTTACCAAAGACGGCACTGCAGTTGCAGGGTATGCATTAGGTACAGCTGTCACAGCTAATGGTGCTTATGTACTGACAGTTAAAGACACTACCGGTAATACTACAGTTGTTAACTTCACAGTTAACATTTCAGCAACAGGAGATCTTCTTACTGCAGTATTCACAAAAACTCAAGATAACGTTCCTATGCTGAGTCTTGACGAATACAGTGTTGATATTACTGTAAATGATGCAACTGTAACCAAACTAGAATTCGCTGGTAGTATTGCTGATCCTGAGCCGAAAACTGCCGATGTAGTTGCTGGCAAAGTCACAATAGCATCGTTCTACACGGATCAGGCTGAAACTACTGTGACCATCACAGCTAAAAACGCTGCTGGTGCAACCGTGGGCACTCCTGTAGTCAAATCACTCTAAGTTAAACGAGTCTTTTAAGGTCTTAAGGGTTTCATAGTTGCTGCAGGGCAGGTTAGATAATTTAAGATACGAATCTGATCTTTGCCCTGTAGCGACTTAACTTAATATGTGGGTTATTCAGAAATGAGGAGGACATTAAAGAATGAGAAAACAGTTTTACACAGCTATGTTATCTGCAGGCTTAGTAGCCGGAATGGTATCGCCAGCCTTTGCAGCCCAAACAGGCTTGTATGTAGGTGGAAATTACTACTCCACAGCTTATCTCGGAACGCTGTCTGTTGCTCAGCGGGCACAAATTCTAACTGATACTAATGCTGCCCCTACTACTTCTTTTGCAGTAGTTAACGACAAATATGCTCAGTTCAATGAATATACTGGTCTTCCAAGTCTAAAAGATAATGCTGACTCGGTAGTTCCTGCACAAGTTGTCGATAAAGCCACAGGAAATACTGTTGATTCAAAGGATGGTACTGTAATTACTGAAGGGCCAGCAACAGTGAGTTCGGTAAGTGCTATTAACGGGACTACTGTTGAAGTAACATTTAGTAAAGCATTGGATGCAGCACCTGCTGCGACTGCCTTTACCTTCGACAATGGTTTGACTGCTTCCGTTGTAGCTTTGAAGGCTGGAACCACAGCTACTTACACTGTAACCACTTCAGCTCAAGATTCCACTAAACAATACACTCTGAGCTATAATGGAGCAGCATTTGCTACTAAGTTTACTGGCTTTGATGCTTCAGCTGCATTTACTGTTGCTAGTGCCACAACAATTAGTGCGACTACTGTTGATGTAAACGTCACTAATGCTATTGCAGCAAATGCAGTTAATACTAAATGGACAGTTACAGGTAAAACAACTACATTCGCAACCAGAACCGTTACAGCAGCGGAAGTTGTAAGTCCTTCAAAAATCAGACTCACTCTGTCAGACTTAACACCAGCGTTACCGCCAACAACTGCGGGAGTAGCCAACTATACAATAAGCTATCAAGAAATTGGGGCTACTGCAATGACTGTTGATTTAATAGGCTATGCTACAGCACCTACATTCACTGTAACTCCTGTTGACTCCACACACTTAACGGTTGTGTTTAGTGACAAAGTTGCGAAGGCAGGAGCAGAAACAGAAGGTAACTATTCCTTAGCATACCCTGCAAATACGGCCCATGCTTCTAATTATGCCCTTGGAGCAGGAGATTCGGCGGTTTTGGCAGCTGATGGTAAAACTTTGAACGTTACTTTAGCCAATGCTATGGTAAGTGGTCAGTACTACTTCTCAGTTGATACTGCAGCAGCAGTTACTGACTTGGCGGGTAATGCCATTGCATCTGGGTCCTCAGCAGGATTCATGGGCTTAAGTACAACAGATTCAGTTAAGCCAACAGTAAGTATGGTAACCTATGATTCTGTAAACAAAACTCTTGATGTTAAGTTTAGTGAAGTTGTGACTTTAACTAACCTTGTACCTGCTAGTTTTGTGATAACCGACGGTACAACAAATGTAGCTCTTGATGCAGATGACACTGCAGCAGTTGCCAATGAAGTCATAACATTTACCTTAACTGCAGCTAAAGCAGCTCAAGTGGCTGCATTAACTGGAAACCTTACATTGAACATTGCTGCTAGTGCAGTACAAGATGCTGCCACTGTTCCAAATAAGATTTTAGTATCAAATGGCAATGCAGTAACTAATCCTCCTGCACTGCTAGAAACATCAGCCTATTCGGAAACCACAGGAATTCTTACATTGAAGTTTAACAAAGACATTGATGTAAGCACCCTGTCAGCAGCTGATCTTGCTTCAATCACGATGGATATCAATGGAACATCCACAGCTGTAACTGGAGCAACCAAGCTTACAAGCGCTAATGGTAGCGAAATCCAATTACAATTAACCCAAACCCTAAAAGATGCTATTCAAGCAGCAACAGTTACGACCTCAACAGTAACCGTTACAGCTGCTGGACTTGTTAGCGATCTTGGAGGCAATACTAATGCTGTCAACACAGCCAAAGTATTACTGTATACTGAGGACAATACCAAACCAGCATTGCAGACTGCCGCATACAACAGTCTGACCAATCAATTGACACTGGTGTTCAACACGCCTGTGGACAAAGACGGATCCAGCCTTGCTGGTGCAGCGGCTGCTATTGCGTACACTAACCTGAAATTTACTGATGGCACAGCAACATATACTGTTGCCAATGGTGCAACGGTAGCAACACAATTAACGAAAGACGAAGCAACTGTTGTAATTCAGCTCGAAGGCACAGTGGATGCTGTTGGTGTAGAAGCATTGGATACAACTAAACTTAAGCTTTACTATGGCGCAAGTACATTTACTAGCACTAATGGTGTTGTTGACTTGGCCGTTTCACTCGCCAATGCAAAAACCGTTTCTGTTGCAGATGTTACGCCTCCTACTGTAGTATCAGCAACTGTTGTTAATGGAACCACAATTGATGTTCTCTTCAGTGAAGATGTGAACAAAACGATTGCAGAGACTAAGACTAACTATGTTATCTCCGCAACAACAAATCCGGCAGTTACGCTTGAAGTAGTCAGTGCACAATTACTGGCTGACAAAAAGACTTTAAGATTGACCACTGCTGCTCAAGCAGCCATTAATTACACCATTGCATATGGTGACACTATCGCAGATACTACTGGCAATGTAATACTCGCAGCTGCTTCCAGCACATTCAATGGTTCGGCAACAAGTGACACAACACCGCCTTATCTGCATGCAGTGACAGCAGTTGTAGCAACAGATAAAGATGGTGACAAAGCATTCAGTGCAGGCGACACCATTGATATAGCCTTCACAGAGCCTATCAACATAAATGGGCTTACGGACGCTTCATTTGCTGGTACAGCTGACCTTGGAACTAGTCCATCCTTTGCTCTGGTCGGAGCAGAGACCCTTAGAATCACTCTAGGTACCACTCCTACCATTGCTGCAGACGGAACAGATACAATCGGATTAGCTTCGACTTCTGTAACTGGATTAACTGACAACTCAGGTAATGCAGGAAGTAATGCAGTTAATGCAACCCGCTTTGTGCCTAGATTTGACACTGTAGCACCAACTCTAGCATCAATGAGCTATCAAGATACCAACCTTGATGGAGATGTGTCAGCAGGAGACAAACTAGTTCTGACCTTTAGTGAAAACCTTAAGGCAGGTACTACATTTACACAAGCAGACTTTACCACAAGTGATACAACTTCACTTGGAACCTTTACCCAACTCACTACCACTGCTAAGACTTACACTGTTACATTGGGTGGAGCTCCTACCTTTGTACCAAACTCAACCCGTGTAGATGTTTTATTTGCCGGAACAGCCAATGTTCAAGACGCTGCGTCTAACAATGGTGCTGCTAGTGCCACTAAAGCTATTGTCTTAGCTGATGCAACTGCTCCAACCATTACTTCAGTTGTATATGCTGATGTTGATGCTGATGGAACAGTAAATGCAACCGATACATTAACAGTAACTTTAAGCGAACCAATAGCTGTTACTGCCGCCGCGAGTGTAGTTGCAAATGCAACAAAATTCCGTTTATCGGATGGAACAACAGTTAGCGATTTTGCAAATAATCTTACATCAATTGGTGAAGGTGGCGCAGGTGCCTACAACAAGGTTACATTGACTTTATCAGGTGCTGAAACAATTACCTTGGGCACTACAAAACTAGTTTATGATGATACAAGGGATACAACGAAATCAGTGAGGGATGCTGCTCAAAATAAGTTGGCTTCAACTGGCGCAGCTGGAATAGCTATTACAGTTACTGATGCTACAGCTCCTTACATTGTAAGTGCAGCTCACATTGATACTAACTCAGATGGAGTTGTAGACAATGCAGAAGTAATTCGCTTAACATTAAGTGAAGAAGCTCTTGGAACACTTACTGCGAATGACTTCGTATTAACAGGTGGAGCAAGTGTAGCAGGATTCACATTTGAGGCTGTTGCAGCAGGACAAACAACTTATGATCTTACAGCAGTTGCGAGTTCTAACATTACTCCAGAAACTACAAAAATCAATATTGTACCAGAAGGAAGCATAAGGCTCAAAGACAACTATCAAAACAAGGTTGTAGCCTCTGATGCTGCAGTTCTTATTGATGACACAACTGCACCGATTTCAACGGTACCTGCTCTTACTGGTGCCGCAACAAACGATGTGGATAGTTTAGTAATTACATTCTCACAAGGACTTCTCGACAGTACAACTGGGGTTGAGTTTGTTGATGGTGAAATTACTGTAGCTACCTACTTTGATGGAGCCAACGTAGCTAAAGTAACTAGTGCAACATATGCGGCTGCGGGAAATACTCTTACTTTAGTTTTAGCGGGAGTTGCTGATACAAATGTATTTAGCAGCAAAGGAAACTTCAAGGATGTTGCAGGAAATACCTACGTGGATCAAAAGTGGACTTACGCAGCTGGTGGTACAATATGGACTCAAGCTGCTAAGTAAGTCTCGGGAGAAGTCTCCCATCCGGTCAACTTTTCTCGGGGTCGTACCTCCTCAGTGCTCGGGTCAGAAAAGGCCTCCGAAGATTCGTCTTCGGGGGTCATCTTTTCCTCCCCAAGGGGACTGTACTTCCCGCAATTTGTCGAATACAAATCAACTATCCAGAGAGTCCTTTCGCTTCGGCGAAGGGCTCTTTTGGCGTAACTAGCTGCAAAAGGTTTGCCACAGAAAGATAAATGCCCAGTAGTTTAAATAACTTCTGGGCCATATATTATGTACCTATCAATCCAATGGTTCAAAGTATCTAGGAAGTGACGGCACTTATTTTTTGGATGGGTCTAAAATAACATTGTTTGACATGATTATGACGAAGAGAATG
>LOEW01000250.1 GCA_001516045.1 Desulfosporosinus sp. BRH_c37 | reverse complement strand
CCACTCCCACTTATAGAAGTGGGAGTCTTAACGATTGGATAAATATTAGGCTAAATTCTTACGACTGTTCGTTTTAATCTGTTCCGCTAACTGAATAGCAATCTGATCGAAGGCGGGGGATCTATAATCTTCAACTTTACCTGCATCTGATAACTCAGCCAGTAGTGGGTCAATGGCAAGCTCTCCCAAGAAAGGGATAGAATTGCGCTTCGCTGCTTCCTCGCCTTTTGGTTTCCCAAAAATTTCTATTTTCTTAGTGCAATCTGGACATTGAACATAGGCCATATTTTCAATCAACCCGTAGATTGGGGGTTCATAGTTGCGCACCATTTTAACTGCTTTTCGCACAACCATATTCGCTAAGTCCTGCGGACTCGTTACCATAACAACGCCGTCTATGGGCAACGATTGGAATATCGAGATCGGTACATCCCCAGTCCCTGGTGGCAAGTCGATCAACAGATAATCTAGCTCACCCCAAATTACGTCTGTCCAAAACTGATTGACGATTTGGGTAATCAGTGGTCCACGCAAAATAACAGGGTCATCTTCAGTTTCTATCATAAGATTTAGAGACATTAATTTAATCCCATCACGGCTTTTTGAAGGAATTATACCAACCTTATTGACACCGGCTCTTCCCGTTACTCCGAAGATTTTGGGAATACTTGGGCCGGTTATGTCAGCGTCTAAAACCCCTACATTATACCCTTGACGCATCAGGCTCACTGCTAACATACTTGTGACAGAGGATTTACCTACTCCTCCTTTGCCACTCATGATTGCAATTACTTTGCCAACGCGGCTCGCTTTTTGAGCCTCTGAAACTTTAGGTTCATTAGAACAACTATCAGTGGTACATGTCCCTGCTGCCGAACAGCTATTACACGACTCGCTCACGGTAGTGCCTCCCTTTCAAATCAACATCATTTACCTTTTCAATGGGGTTCTAACCCGAATTTATCTTACTCCCCTAATTCTTGCTTTGTCAAGTTTGTTTTGTGAAGGGTTAGTTAGTGCTTTATTTAATGGCTACATTGTCCATGATCATGCCCGTGATCATGATCTTGGCAGACCGATGCAGTACTCACAAGATTACCAGAGGCATATGTCTTTGCCACTTCGGCAACAATTCCTGAGGCCCCAGTTACTACTTCTAGCCCTATCGACTTGAGGCCATTGATCATGCCTCCACCAATACCTCCGCAAACAAGTACTTCTACTCCATTACGCTTGAACATACTTGCTAATCCTTCATGTTGATGCTGAAGACCTGTCGCACTAAGTAGTTCTACAAATTTGGCCTCTTTGCCTTCAATTTCAAACACTGTAAATCCGGCAGCCCTCCCGAAATGGGCATCCAAGAGCTCACCGTTAGTCGGAATTGCAATCTTTTTTGACATAATAAAACCTCCAATTAATAATTAATTTTAAACTCTTTAGCTCCTGACGCCCGCCTAAGATCAAAGTAATCACATTTTATTGGTCCGTCATCTCGCCAAAGATCTTTTACCCGCCGCCGCGTTAGGAATTTCCTCTGCAACAACCACCACGTCCTTGTTCTCCGAGATGACCACCACAGGTATGCACAACCTCGTTGTCCAGTCTCATTTTCTTCATGTTCCCACAGTTCGGACAGGGGATTTCAAATCCGTGTTTACCGCCTGCCGTACACGGTTCAACCTCCCATACTTGCCCACAATTAACACACTCAAAAACCCTATTTTTTATCAGATAGTTTCCTCCCCGTATTATTATAGGTCGTCCTTCGACTAAAGCAGTGGCAATTTTGGACCTAGCCGCTCCTAGAATTCGCTGAAACGTAGCTCTGGAAACTCCCATGGATGCTGCACACTCAGCTTGATCCAACCCCACTTTGTCCTTAAGACGGATGGCCTCTAATTCCTCGAGCTGAATTAATACTTCAGGCCAACGTGACTGTCCTTGTGGAATAAACGTTTGACAGACTATTGTATCATCGATTAGGCCACAACAACGCCGCCTTGACATTCTATCAGCTCCTTTTGGGCATATGCTCAATTTAAGTATATCCAAAATCGTGTAATAAATCAACTAAAAAACAAAATTCTAGTGAACAGGGCTTACTCCAAGCACTCAGGCTTTGGCAACAAGTAGTAAAGCCCCATCCAACAAAGGATAGGGCCAACATCAATTAGCATTAGAAACATATCTTGGTTCGAATGACTATCTCACAATCTATCCTTTTCTGCCATCGCACTAATTAAAACGTCTTTTAGGCGTTCCAATCCTACTGTGCGACTTTCCAATGGTATAGAGGCCCAATCAGAAAAATCTAAGATTTCCTCGACATGCTCCAAGGCATACTCATCAAAGAAGCCTATCGGATCAAGCATGATCCCTCCGCCGGTATATTGTGGAAAGTTCTCATTCGCATTTGCTTTATCCCAGCCTTTAAAGACCATATCGCGGTATTTCAGCCACCCTGGCGTACAAAACCAAACTTTTTGCCCTCCGGCCAAAGTCTCTCTTTCGTCCGTGGTAGCCAACATATCCAGGCAATTTTCCACCTCGGTTCGGGCAATGTAGTATCCCTCTTCCCGCATCTCTTCAATAACGGTATCGATGGTTCGGTATGGATTGCGTATATTGATATAACAATACTTGCCCCCATAGACCACAATTATTTTTTTGGCGCTTTTCTTAGCTTTTTCCAATAGTCTTTTTAATTGATTTTCTAATTCTTCGGGATCCTGGTGAAGTCCCGGAGCAGTATAGATCGCTTGCACGTCCAGGAAACCTATTTCTTTTAGATAATTTAGTTCCGGTATCATAGTTCCGCAAGCCACAATGGCATATTCACCGAATGATAAGCTATTAACCAATTTGAATTCCTTCCTTCTCAATTTTCTCATCCAAAAACTAAATCTATTTTCTTCTGTTTCATTATTATAATACCCTATACGGGTATCAGTCAAGAAGACTTTAGTGGTAGTTCTTGTTGCACTTATACTTTCTGCCTGGAAAGTGAATTTTCCATTCATCAGTGGTGCCGCGCAGCGGCATGGGGGTCTGATAAGTATAAAAAAAGGCCGTCTTCCTTTTTAAAAGGATGACGGCGTAGACAATGAGGGGAGTTCATTGATTTTCCTCACAACTCTTTTCTTCCTCTATCATACGTTCAACACCTGAAATATGACCTCGCGCGGTCTTAAGCCGAGTTAGAATCTGTTTCACTTCTTCCGAGTCTACCTCTTTCACAAGGGTTATCTCCTATCTCATATAATTAATCTATCCCTCATACCAGGAGCGCACTCATATCCACCCAAATCGTATTGGATGTCCAACCTGAATAGCTTATTTACCGTAAAGTTTATTGTATTTTTGATAACTTTGCAAGACACGTCCCACATAGTCCCGTGTTTCCTGAAATGGAATATCTTGTAGGCGAATATTTTTGGGGTCAATCTGGCCATTCTTTATCCATTCTTGTACACGTCCTCTTCCACCGTTGTAGGCAGCGGTCACTAACGTAGTATTATTGGCAAACACTTTTTGCAAACTGGCTAAATACCATGTTCCGTATTGAATATTTTTCTCTGGATTAAGTAAATCCTCTTCACTATAAGTTTTATCTCCAAGACTTTCTGCGATCGATTGTGCCGTACTTGGCATTAACTGCATCAATCCTTTTGCACCTTTATGTGACTCAGATTTAGAAAGAAACTTACTTTCTTCTCGAATTACGGCAATAACAAACAACGGGTCCACTCCATACCGAGTTGCATATTTTTCTATGATCACCTGATTGGGATAGGGATAGATAACCTTCTCTAAGAAGGGAATTTTCCATATACTAAAAGCCGCTAGGACTGCTATCACCAAAAAAAGATATATCTTATTGCCCATCTTCCGACGCTTATTCCACTTTTTTGCCATCACATCTCCTCTTCTCGTTTAAGATATATCATATATCTGTATAAATCTATTCACTCATTCACATTTTCCTATTTATATTAGCTTGACTCAACGATTATAACCATAAGACTTTTCCCATATTTTTTCAAGCTGACGCTCCGTCTCCGACTCGCTTCCAGAGTTATCTATAACTACATCGGCTTGCTTGCGCTTTTCATCTAACGACGCTTGGGCAGCAATACGGGCTTCCACCTCAGCCGGACTTAACTTGTCCCTTGCAAGAACACGTAATATCTGAAGGTCCCGTGGCACCCATACAACCCAAACTTCGTTGACAAATTTCTCGAACCCTGCTTCAAAGAGCAAGGGCACATCCCATACGCAAAATTTTGCACCTGTATTCCGAAGCGCCGCTTGCTCATCCTTCATAGATTCTACTACGCGTGGATGCACGATGCGCTCAAGGCGCTTTCGTGCATCTTCATTACAGAAAATCCAACTACCAAGTTTCGTACGATTTATTTCTCCATTTTCTCCAAGGATCTCGGGCCCAAATTCATGGACCAGTGTTGATATGGTCGACGAATCCGTCTGCAACAAACGATGAACCGTTTTATCAGCATCCAGCACAGGAACTCCGTGCTCTTTAAACCACTGGGCAACCGTGGATTTGCCGCTTCCGATCCCACCCGTAAGCCCGATAGTGAACATATACCTCACCTCAAATCAATTTTCCTAGTCCTACCAAAATTAAAACAACGCCCGGTAAGTATTCCGCTTTAGCAGTCCAGTATTCTGGAATTTTGCCGGCCATCTGTTGACCTAAGCGCAACATCAAAATTTGGGTCAAGGCCACTATACCGATGACTGATAACGTCATTCCCGCCATTGCAGCACCAATCCCGCTAGCAAAAGCATCCATTGCTAGAGCACTCCCTAGGAGTAAACTTTCTCGCAGACTAATCCCACCGGAGCCATCGACATCCGCAATATCAGGTGTCTTTAATACCTGGATCACTAAGCCAAAAAAACTTAGTTGAAATCGAAAAACAGGTTCCAACATGGGTTTTTGAATGACTACGGCCATTGCTGGAACTGCCAGTGGGAGAATCTCTCGCTGACGGTTCCGTATCGCTCTAGCCAGTTGAAAAAATCCCAGAGTAAGCAATATAGTAGCTCCTAATAAACGCGCTGGTATAACCCTAAGCCATAACGTGACCCAACTGCCAAAAAGCATGGATATTCCCATGGCAAAAACTGTACACAGGGCAATTGCAATAAGAGAACTTATCGGTATACGAATGCGACGTAACCCGTAAGCCAATCCGACACCGAATCCATCCAAACTTAAAGCCACTGCCATAAGCATAGCTACCCCCATATATGTATCCCTCCACCATGTAACTTCAGGATAATATATGGGTTTGAACGCTATTTTGTGAAATTAACTACTCGTTCCCAGCAATCCATTCCTCTAAAACTTTATCTCGACGCTTCTTCTGCGTCTCGCACTCTTCATGCAGTTTCATGGCTAATTCATAATTTGTACCTGCTAAAGCAAGCTCTGATTCTAGGGTTTGGACCTCCAACTCTAACTCTTCAAATTCCAGCTCTAGTTGCTTCATCCGCTTTTTTTCTCGGACCAGATTACGGGTATCTTGCT
The DNA here is from genome assembly GCA_001516045.1 of Desulfosporosinus sp. BRH_c37. Classification (GTDB taxonomy): domain Bacteria; phylum Bacillota; class Desulfitobacteriia; order Desulfitobacteriales; family Desulfitobacteriaceae; genus Desulfosporosinus. The sequence continues at coordinate 14,501 of LOEW01000250.1, read as the reverse complement.
GAGCTTGATAACTCGGTTTAACAATTCGTTCGATCGGTGCTGCGGTCGTTTCTTCTTGTTGCTTATATTCCCTGAAACCAGTGTAATCTCCTTCGTAAACGGAAAGTCCCTTAGTCGTAAGTTCCGCGATCTTATAGACGACTTTATCCAGGAAGTAGCGATCATGGGAAACAACGAGCACGGTTCCATCATAGTCTTGAAGGGCTTCTTCAAGTACCCCACGGGTTTCTGCATCAAGATGATTGGTCGGTTCATCTAATAATAATAGGTTCCCCCGCTCAAGGAAAAGTTTGCATAAAGCCAAACGACTCTTTTCTCCTCCGCTTAGAACAGAAACGAGTTTAAAAACATCATCGTTTCTAAAGCCATAACTTGCGAGAAGATTTCTGATGTCTGGGTCTTTCAACTTTGAAACATCGCGAATTTCATCAATTACTGTCCCTGAAATTCCCAAATTTTCATGTTCTTGGGAATAATAGGCTACTTTTACATTTGCGCCCAAACGTACAGTTCCCGTATAAGGAGCCTGGTGGAGAATCGCCCTTAGAAACGAGGTTTTTCCGATCCCATTTTTGCCCAGTAAGGCAACTCGGTCTCCTCGTCGTAAATCCAATTGTACGTTCTGAAAAAGAGTACGTTCCCCAAAGGTAATGGAAAGATTCTCAATCAATAGAACACGGTCTCCACTACGACCTCCACTTTGCAGCGTAATTGAAAGTCCATGGTCTACCTTTGTGACCTGAATCGGTTTAAGCTTGTTAAGTTGATTCTCCCGGCCACGAGCCTGTTTGGAATTAACCCCCGCCTTATTTCTGCGAACATACTCCTCAAGTTTGGCAATTTTTTTGGCTTGACGTTCGGCTTCACGGCCTATTGTCTTATTTTCCAAGATCCTTAGTATTTCGTATTCAGAATAATTCCCTGTATACCCTTTTAGTCCCCCGTTTTCCAAGCAAAATACTCGAGACACAGTGCGATCTAAAAAATAACGGTCATGAGAAACAATAAGCAGGGCTCCCGGATAATCTCGTAAATACCCTTCTAGCCACTCAAGCGCCGCAATATCCAAATGATTCGTAGGCTCATCCAAAATCAAGAGTTCTGGCGACCTGAGCAACAGTTTGCATAAGGCCAACCGCGTCTTTTGCCCCCCACTCAACGTGGTGACTAAGGAATTCATCTCTGCTTCTAGCCCAAGTCCCGCCAAGATCCTCCTGACCAAGGCCTCGAGGGCATATCCTCCCTGGCTTTCAAATAGCTCAGTTAAAGCTGCATATTGCTCCATAACTTTCTCACTGGGGGTGAGAGCCATCTTCTCTTCTAAATCACGTAACTGCTCCTGCATTTGCAATAGATCTACTCGTTCTTGGAGCACGCACTGAAAAACGTTTCCCTCACCATCGACAACAGGCGTTTGAGGTAGGTATCCGTAAGAGCCAAGTATTTGAACTTCTCCGCTTTCCAAGCGAACGTCCCCTAAACAGGCCCGAATCAAGGTAGTTTTTCCCGCACCATTTGGACCGACTAGTGCAGCCTTTTCTCCCTGTTCCAATGCAAAACTGATCCGTCGAAAAAGCGGTTCTCCTGAAATATCGACGCCGCAATCTCGGCAAAATAAAACACTCATTTCTCTTGATGGCCCCTTTATTTTAACTGATGTGGAGGAAGAGTTTATCGTCTGCGCTCATTGACGCAATTCCGCTCTCCGTACTCTCTAAGCTAAGAGACTTCCTCTGACTTGGGTCGACGACGACAGCAATCTTTCGTATTTTTACTATATCATACCCACCTCTATCTAACAATCGATCTACATTATCTCTGCTTTGACCATAAGTGATGGGTAAGCAAGATCAATCAAGAAAGACCGGTTTTAGGAAGAACGCTATTCCTAAACCGGTTTTTAGGGAACACTCGGACAGTGGATAAACATTTCTTTATGTTTAGTCACTTGATGTGTTTAAACTTATCCTATAAAGATCTGTGTAGATTCTTTTACCACGTATCGCCTTGCTCTCAAATAGAATAACCTTATCAACTATAAACTCGCCAAGTTTTTTAGTATTAACTACCAATAAATCAATTTCGTGAAGCTTAGGACGAGATGCGAGAGTTATATGAGGCTTGAATTTCCTATCCTCCAAAATAAATCCCTTTTTTGCAAGTTCGACATGTATTTCATTTTGAAGTCGATTTAGTTCATATAAACATCCACTTACCGTTGTCCACAATGTATTTGGACGATTGATAGAAGGGAATACCCCTAATCCGCCTATATTTAACATCAAAGATTTATTGGTTATTGCCACTTTTGTTAGTATTTCGACTATTATTGGAATCATAGTTAAATCTTGCTCACCCAAAAATTCTAAAGTTATATGAAAGTTTTCTTGTGATTTCCATGATGCATTTATTCCAAGCTGTCTTAGTTCAGACTGAAATTCGAGGAGAGATTGTTTAATCTCATTTGGCAAATCAATTCCTACAAATAACCTCACAGTAATTCAACGTCCTTTTCAGTTAATTCATCCAACTTTGAGACTTCCACTTCTATAGCACGTTTGTGAGGTCGAGTTGTATTCACAATCTCTCCGATGCTATACCGTTGTCAACATTTTATGAATCCTTACTCTTCAATCGAACCACCAATTTTGCGTAAGTGTAGTCTTAATGTATATTGACTATCCTCTCTTCGTTGGGCAAGATACTCATTAAATTTAAATTGATCAAATAGTTTAATCCCCTTGCTAATCATTTCGGCTTGTAGTCGTTCAGTCTGTGAGATTTCCTCTGCAACTGCTATAATCTCATTTATCTTATATAATGGCACAAATATTACTCCATCATCATCAGCAAAAACTGCATCATTCTCATCAATACCAATATTTTCAAATCTTGCTTTGCCTAATACGTCTATGGATTCCACCCTTGTCGGACCAGCCGGGTATGCTCCATAACTAAATACTGGGAAGCCAATACGGTTAAGCTCTTTTGTATCTCTATGGCAACCCCAAACAATAATCCCGGCTAACCCAGAAGCTTTAGCTTCTAATACAGTTAAATCTCCGATACATCCTTCATCCATTCTACCTTCATTATCAATTACCATGATATCACCTTGTCCAGCGTCTCTCATTGCTTCCAAAAATACATCCACACTCCCAAAATGCTTGACAGGAAGAACCCTTCCTGCTAAATAACTTCCGGAACAAACAGGTTTAATACCTGATGTAGCAATTCTCAAAGGAATATTTAATCTAATACATGCATCTGCCATAAGTGGAGTAGATAATCTTGAAAAAATCTCCATCATGTCTTGTTTCAAACCAGAAATCCTCCCTTAAAATAATAATTACTATTAGATTTTTTAAAACATAATTAAAATGGCGTATTATTATATAGGTATTCCCGACGATTCCCAACAACATTCTTCATCCTCTGAGTGTCAGAAATATCGTGTTGTGTTGTAGTGAACTCGTTCAACTAAAGTTGAACATCGAGTCTTCGGTGACGAAAGCCTCCAGTGGAGGGTTTCGCCGAAGCCGCACGTCCCAAAAGGAACTCTTGGCGGCGAAGTCGGACTCTACCCCCACCGAAGCAGAATAAGGTGTACCACTCCCACTTGTAGAAGTGGGAGTCTTACGATTTGGATAAACTATAAATTGCAAATGTTCTTTCCATCAGTCTTTTTCGTTTTCTACCATAATATCTTTTAGTGCTGTGTCAGGCTCATGATACCGACGATAAAAGTGTGTAAATGTTGTGTATGTACACAGCTTGTTAAACAAAGGAATTCTAATCAGCCAGGAAAGAATAAGGTAAGCTACAAAAAATGAAAGCAATATGTAAATATAATCAATCAGAACCTTAACTAAGAAACCATAATGCTCTATCGTTATGATCTTACTTAATCCATTGAAGACGAAGAAAGATACCGGTAATGTTGCAACAAAGTATAAGATAATTGCAAATGAATGGCTTACTTCAATTGCTTTGTTAGGGCAATAGCCCATACATCTCATACAACTTTCACAAGCAAATGTCCAATAGGGACGACCTATAATACATACCCCACCCCCTACTAGCAATTAAAGACCCAGCCAAAACTGTTCCCAAAGTTCGTGTTTATAGCCACTCCTCCAATCACAATCACACATCCCAAATATGTATTTTTCAGGACTATTGATCTTACACCTGAACTAAAACGACTGATGTTTCTACTTGACGTTCAGATACGTTCCAGTACTTCTTTAATAAGTTATTCTTTTCTTCTATTGAAACAACTTTAAAACCATGCTTTTCATAAAACCTGATAGCCCAATTCGCTGCAGACCATGTCCCAATCAGCAATGGTTTATTTGTTAAAGTTTTTAGATGTGTGATCAATTTCCCACCAATTCCTGAATTCCTTTTTTCGGTTCTTACATAGGCATGTCTTATCAGCGAAACATCATCGACATCCTGAATACCCATAACCCCAAGCAATTTTCCGTCCTCTTCATATCCCCAAAATTGAACACCTTCTTTAATTTCGTGTAAAAGTTCCTCAATTGGCATATACGGCTCATTCCAACAATCAACTGGAATTACACCTTTGTAAGCTTGGGCTGCATCATTAACTATTTCATAAATAGTTTCACTTTGACGTGGTTCACATTCTCTAATCATCTCAAAATTCTCCTTTTTTCCCTGCGACTGTCATATAACGTTCCGAGGGTTTGCGACGCGTCCCAACCACATGCATTTATGCAAAGTGTTACAAACCTTTGTTATATAAGGTTGCACCCCCAGATGCTCGCCAAGGCAATAAAACCAAATATCAAAATTATTATTCCTGATAGCTTATTTACCCATAACAACCTTTTAGTGTCAAATCTCTTACCGAACACATGAACAGTTGAAACTAAAGTTAACCACCATAAACCTGATCCAACAAATACTCCTATCACTATTATCGACGATGACAAATAATTAGTTTGAATAGTCCCTATCCCCAATCCAGCAAAGACAGCTGCAAAAGAAATGATCGTCATTGGGTTTGTAATAGTAAGGAAAAAAGTGGAAAGATAATTCTCTACTAGCCCTTGTTTATTAGACGATACTGACTCAGCTGATTGTTTTGTAATATATGTCTTAATTCCTAAATAACAAAGAAAGAGTCCTCCTATAATCCTTAGCCAAATTTGTTGATCTATTAAAAAGTTCGATATACTTGCTAAGCCAAAACCAGCAATCATTCCATAGGTAGCATCAGCTGTAGCCGCACCTATTCCTGATAAAAAACCAGATAATCGCCCTTCTGTCAATGTACGCCTTATACAAAGAACTCCAATCGGGCCAACTGGCGCAGCAATTGAAAAGCCGATTATTATACCCTTAATTAAGAAGGCTATATCCACATCCTCAAATCCATTCTTGCATACGCAATTTTACATAATGTCTAGATATTCCCAACGGGCCCAACCACATCCTTCTTTATAAAGTGATGCCAAATATATTTCTTTCAATGGTTTTCAACGCCTGAAATGTCATCTTTCCCCGAGTTACTACATTCTAAATATCTCAGATTTCGGGAATTCGCTGTTATACCTCGTTTTAGGCCCCCAAAATATTCTCAAGTGCAGCCTTTAACTTAGAAAACCGGAATTCGAAACCTGCATCGATAATTTTATTCGACACGACCCGTTGCCCATGTAATAACATTTCGGCCATTTGTCCTATTGCTATCTTTAGCATCCATGTCGGAACCGGCAACCATGATGGTCTATTCATAACTTCACCTAATACACGGCTAAATTCCTTCATGGTTAGCAAGCCTGGTGCAGTTGCATTAATTGGCCCAGTTATTTCTTGATTTTCAATTACAAACCTTATCATTCTTGTTAAGTCCGTTATATGTATCCATGAGAGCCATTGATTTCCCGTACCTAGCGGGCCGCCAACATAAAATTTAAAAGGGATTATCATTCTGTTAAGAGCCCCTTCTCTTCCCAGCACTACGCCAATCCGAATAATCACAACTCTGGTTAAATCGTTTTGGACCTTGTAAACTTCATTTTCCCACTCTCTACAAACTTGGGCGAGAAAATCCTGTCCTGATTCTTCAATTTCAGTTATTTCTTCATCCTGACGAGGTCCATAATATCCAACTGCTGAAGCGTTAATTAGAACTTTTGGCTGAATAGTACGATCATTTATGGCGGTAACAATTGCATTAGTGGTTCTTATCCTACTAGCCAAAATCTCCTGTTTTACTGAATTTGACCATCTACGATTACCAATTGATTCTCCTGCAAGATTTATAACTACGTCAGTATGTCGTAATTCGCTGATAGAAGAAAGTGGGGAATTATTGTCCCACTCAACCATCTTCGCCTTACTTCCCACGTCGTTGGCAGTTTTTTGGAGATTCCTTGTTACGACAAACACCTTGAATCCATTTGTAAACAATTCCTCAGTTAAGTTTTTCCCGACAAAACCCGTCCCACCAAATATTAAAACATTCATCTTTCTCGCCTCCGAAATGTCGTATAACGTTATGTGTATTCCCGAAGTATGGTTACTACTTTCATATCCTCTCATATTCTGAAAATATGCTGTTATGTGTAGTAACAACGACTCTTTTTCACTTATCAACTAATTTTTTAAGAACTTGTCATGAAGATTGCTCATTGATACTAATGATATTGTTGCTCCTAAAAGTGCCATAAACATATCCCATTGTGTATCCCAAACATCGCCTTGAGTACCCAAAAATGCATCGGCTGCGCTACCAGTGGCCTCTGCCACTCCCCATTCTATTAATTCATACAATGCACTAATGGAAAGACAGATGCTAACGATAACGTAAGATAACAATTTGCCTCGTTTTAACCCTGATTTTCGCAATAATATTTCCCTGACAATAATGGCTGGTATAAAACCTTGAGCGAAATGCCCCAACCTATCGTAATAGTTCCTAGTTAGATGAAATATATCTTTTATCCAATTAAATAACGGCATTTCTGCATATGTGTAGTGTCCACCAACTATTAGTATGATTGCGTGTACTAATATCAAAAAATATACTAAATTGGTCAATCTAAATCGGTTATATGTTAAGGTTAGTACAATCAACCCAATGAGAGCAGGAAAAACTTCTAAAAACCACGTAAACAAATCCTTTGGATTTATAACTGACCAAATCATTACGACGAATAAGATTAATAATAAGCCAGTATGTAAAGGGGCGACTTTCTTTGAATTTAATCTATTGTTCACTATAATCCTCCTATGATTCCTTTACAGTTGAATTTATTACTGCACTAAGATACAACAATGCTGATATTGAATGAAACATAACATAACTACGGGAGATATTAAAAAGCTTTGATAAGCGATTGTAGACAGCAAACAAACTGAGGAGAGAAATACCGCACAAGACTCTTGCCCAAACCGAGCCAAAGAGCAGACCAACAAAAGGGTAGACATTTGTAACTAAACTATATGCGCATAACCCTATCATGACTCCAGACTCAGACGGCGCATGGACGGCGCTGCCTCAAACATGCCAACATAAAACCGGAATCATAAAATTCAAATTAGCTCTGACTATCTGAACACTCTACCAATATCGTCGATAAGTTTCTCTAATTATCTCCCACTTTCCTCCATGCCCTAAAGAATACTTGAGTTATAAAGGTATTACAAAATACACTCGTCTGTAATCGTCTTCTAATCGACGTCCCACTTCGACAAACCCGAGCCCAAGATAGTACCTAATATTTTCAGTCATTAACTCGTTTGTATAAAGATTGACTTCTTGCAAACCCGCTTTTTTTGCAAAATTTAAAGCAAACTCAATTAATTTACGTCCAATTCCTCTTCCCTGGAAATCTGGGTGAACTGCTACATTTTCGATAAATAGGGAATTCCCTTTTGAAAAAAAGACAATAATGCCCATAAATTCTTCCGAATCTGTTGCTATATATACAATATTCTTCTCAATAAGTTTAGAATAATCCGAAAGCATAGGAGCAGGCTTTTTACCCATTCTTCCAATGTACATGCTATAAGCCATACTTACACATTCAAAAATGGCCTGTTCATGTTTCTTTTCAGCAAGCTGAATATCCATATTCATTGCGCGCTCCTTAGATAGCAGCAATGGATGCCCGCTTTTTGCGCCATCTGTCATATAACGTCCCGAGGGTTTGCGACGTCGGGTTATTACATTCATATTCTCTCCGATGTCGCGAAACCCTCTGTTGTACTAAACCGCTGCGCGGTGGCTTTTTGAGGCCCTAATTTATTTAGTTTCATGATATCAAGGAATACTCTGATTTCTTTTCGTCCGCGCCAAGGATGGCGCGTCCTTTGCACGATATATCATAGAACATCCCGCGTATTCCCGAAGTCTGCATACTATATTCATATTTTCTCAGATTTTGGGAATACGTTGTTGGAAGTGTTTCCGTTTCTCTCAACCCAAGACTAAATCACTTCATTATGCATAATAATACTATCATAACAATTGTTCCAATTGATGAAGGATGGTACAATATGGACTTTTTTATGAAGTAACATACTCAACTAACTCATCTATTTTAGCCCTTCTTGTATAATCTGTTGGCTTGTCAAACACCTCGAGAATACCTATTTCATCAGCAATAAGTTTCTTTTTCCTTAGCTTCTTCCATTTTATAGATGTTTTCAGCAATGTCATAAGCATCTTATCAAAAGAATTAAGTTTACTGTAATCAAAACCACCCCGCAAATAAAAGAACTGTATAGTTTTTTGTTGTTCTAAAGTAAAGTTCTTACTAATCACTTCACTTATTGATTCTTCTCTTAAGGGCGACATCCCCGTTGCAAAGACAACAACTTTTTTACCTTTGAGTTTGTCAATGTTTTGCGTTATCAACTTGACTCCATTGATACCCACTACATACAATCCACCACCATAAATCACGCATTCATAGGCTGACAACATATTAGCATTAACTTTTGTAGCATGAAAAATATCGGCTGATAACTCCTCCGAAATCCATTCTGCGTACTTCTTTGTAAAACCAGCCTTCGACTTGTAAATTACCAAGGTTTTCATTACTTTACCCTCCATATTATGGATATTATTGTATAAAATTACGAACACAAAATTCTACAAAAATTATTACTCAAAAATCACCCACAAGCATTCGCTCTGTAATTTGCGTACGGTTTCATATAACGTCCCGCGTATTCCCGAAGTCTGGTTACTACCTGCATATTCTCTCAGGGCAATAGCATTTATCAAAGACAACATAAAGCTCTTTGTGTTCAATTTTTACACGCCATTGGCGGGATAATTGTTCTATGAAATCCATTTCATCTTTAGAGTCTTTCTTAATATCTAACAACCTTTTATCTGTGAGATGAGTAAATGGACATTTCTCCCCGCATGCTTCCATAATTTCAATTTTTTATTTTCCTCAAGATGTCCATCTAAATTCTTAAGCAATTCCTTAATCCAAACATTCATCTACCTTTCTCCTTTCTTATAAAACCCGCATGTTTATTATCTGATAATGACCGAAACATTCATTGTGCCCAGATCAAACCGAAGCCCAAGTTCTACGCCTGTAATCCAACACTTTCATATATTCCAAATAAAACAAGAATAACTAGGGTTGCAGATAACGTCCAGGGATTCCCGACGCACCCCAACCACATTCATCATCCTCTAAGTGTCGGGAATTCGCTGTTATACGGAGCCGTACGCCCCCAAATTCAGAGCCCGCTATAGACGGCGGCCACTTGAGCAACCCGCAAGTCTTAAGTTACACATAATAAAAATAACGTGACATGAGCTTGTATGATTATGGTTCTTGCGACATCCTATTTTCGATTTGATTACTTGGATATATTTTAACACTTTGTACAAATTCAGCATTAATAAGTTGGATACCCTTTTTAGTTTCAACCTCTATCCAATTTTCATTTATTTCAATTATTTTTCCCACTATGTTTGTTCCATATGGACCTGTAGAAATCTTGCAATTCTTTCCTATATACTTTTTAATTACCTCGTTAGCCATAATTATTAACCCCTTCTTCTTCTTAATTTTTAAAGTTATTGATCTTTGCATTTTACGTTGCTGTGGTAGAATAACAAAGAATAATATAAATAGCGGCATATATATCGCAAGCCATGCTCCTGAGTTCAACCAAACATCCCCTTTATTTCCTGTTTCCATACATTCACAAGCAACCTTGGAATCTAGATTCTTAATCTCAATAATTAATATCACCCACGTTCATTTAAAAAAATTACTCTTCGAAGCCTTTCTCCAGAACATCCGCGCATGGACGCGCGGTCTTTCGCGTACGGTTTCGTATAACGTTCTGCGTATTCCCGAGGTCTGCATCTTCTCGAATGTGATATCTTGCGAAAAAAGGCAATACCAATGTAATCAAAGTAATCCAAAGTAAATGGGCAAGCAAATACTCCCAAAAAATGTTATAAATATTGATTGCTTTTGTAGATATAAGTACCAATACAAATATCATTGGAATAGTTATTGCAAAAGTACTATAGCCAATCCTAGTTATACGACTTACATAGTGCTCACTATTGCAACTACTGCACTTGATAAACTTGTAGCCAAAAAAACAAGATTTAATAATACTTTTCCATCTAAATGGTTCAGAGCATTTCTGACATTTTTGCACTAACACTACCTCCTCTGATTGAGACGTATAATTCTACTACTGCGAAGATTACAACAGATTCCTTTCGTCCGCGCCAAGGATGGCGCGTCTTGCACGATATGTCGTAGAACGGTTTGCGGGTTACCGAAGTCTGGTTACTACGTTCATATCATCTCAGATTTTGGTAACCCGCTGTTATACGCCGTTCGGCAAAGTCCCACTTGCACAAACTTACGCTTTTACTTAACAAGTCTACGGGCAATAGAATGTGTACCCAAAATTATGGGAAGGGCCAATAAAATAAACGGAATATTAGCAAATGCAAAATTCCAATCTATTATGTGTTCCCTGAAGAGTCTAAAGAGCACGTACGCTGTATAGGGAAGAATAATTATAACCGAAGTTATTACTCCTGGAGTATAAGCCCTAAAAATTAATGCCTGTCCTACATGAGTCAATACATGGATGAAAAAAACTGCAACAATAATAAAGAAATATCTAAGCGCACCTTCGGCAAAATTATTGTGGGTAACTAAATATGTTGAGGATGTAACAAATATGAACACGAATGCTACAGATACAGAAAATTGAACAGTAGTAAGGTCAAATTGCCTTTGAACAAAACCGCCGATTTTTGGTGAAAGTAAAGAAACAATCTGCTCTTTATTCCTGCTCATAAAACCTTTCACTGTTAATATCTCTTCGAAATCATGGATCAAAAATATTACAGGAAAAAGCCAAACAATCATATAGATGGACCAAGATTCGATAAAGATCAACTCCCTAATTTATCCAATCCTCATTATAATATCGACCCAGAATGGCGTATAACGTCCCGGGTTTTCCCGTAGCGCCATACTACATTCATATTGGCTAAGTTACGGGAACACCTTGTTATGTGGAGTCGTGAGCCCGTAAGAATACTAGAAGAGTAATTTTGGCTCTTGACCAGACTTGATCACACCATAGCGTATTATCATTGACAGATAATATTTATGATCTTTCTTTTTGAATAAAGCAAAATACTTTTTACCATCATCAAACTGCATAAATGCTTCAGTCTTATTATCGTCAATGAAGAAATATGAGTCCTTGAAAGCTAACTCCGTTGAGTATCCACTATATAACCACTCGGGATCCTTTATTAATATCTGTTGTTTGTTTAGTACCCAAGTCCGGAACATAAGAGAACAAACCTCGTAACTTCTGTTCTCCTCTTGATTAGACGTTACATATCTCCTTAACTCTTCCTGGTCTTTAGTGTCAGGCTTCAAATACTCAACCAACTGAACATCGCTAAATCTATTTGATTCGGCGAAGCTCTCACGATAGCTTAAGAAGTCTGTAATAGGTATTGCTGGAAATATTCTGATAATAATAAAAAACAAAAATCCACCCCATAAAGCCCTCCTGAATTCACGATTTCACATAACGGTACGCGAATTTGCGAAGTCTGGTTATTACATTCATATCCTCTCAGATTTTGCAAATTCGCTATTATGTGGAGGTATGTGCCCCCAAATGCAAGCTTATTTATCGTATAGCCCTTCAATAATTTTATATTGAGATACCAACTGCCCATTGTAATATGCATTTATGTAGTATTGTGATTGAATATCTATTTCTTTCCTATCAATGACTATTTCTCTTCGATATGTTTCCCCTGGGGCTAAGTCTGTTTTTATTAATCCACTCTCACTATGATTTTGTGACCAACGCCAGATTAATGAACCGGGATCGCCAATATTGTTTTCATCAGCTCTAACTACGCCGATATCTACTAAACTTTCAATCATAGCAGGTTTATAAGATCTGTTTTGTATCTTGTAGATCACTCGTATGTTCTCGGGATTTGGATAAATCTGAAATTCGAAAAAATTTAAATGGGGGTCTTCTGGATAACCGGGCGACTTCCACAGCATTATCTCTGTATGTGTCTTGCCTCCAGGTTTGTTGAGTGCCTTATCCAAAGAGTTGATAAAAGCATTGATTGAAAAACATAGAAATACTATCGTTAAAATTAAAATGAACTTTGGATTTTTAATTAATTTGACGAAGCTCAAGAATCACCACCCCCATTTACTCCTGCTAAAACCTTCCATAGATTTGCACTGTTACACACATTCTTTCACATAACGTCCCGCGTGTTCCCGCAGTCTGGTTACTACATTTATATTATCTCAGATTTTAGAAACACGCTGTTATGTGATGTGTGGCGACCCCAGATTCAGAGCCGTCATGGACGACGGCCCTTAAACGTTCTCCTCGTTATCCTTCCTTCCAAATGGAATTACATTATTTTCAATTAATTTTTCCCGAATAATATCTGCATATCTATGAGCAAAAACTTCTTTCTCATTGCTAGGAATCCTAAAATAATTTTCTTCAAGTTCATTTCTATCAAAACCTTCGCTTGAAGGCTTCAATACAATTGTATCCCATTGGACCCAATGGCCAATTTCATGAAGGAGCGTTCTATAAAGTTGAGTAGCCCTTACAGAATCTTGACTAATTTCTATGATATACTCCCTCTTATTTAGAGTAACTTTATGACCATCTTGCTTCATTCTCTCCAACTCAATAACAGTCTCTGGGTTTAATGACTTTTTCCAAATTAATGGCTTACTTAAATCTATTGATTCAAGAATTATAGCCGGCCCTTTAAATGAACCAATATCTACATTGTAGCCTAACCTACCCCAGACTGAAGAAAGTATTTCCTCTTTTCTTTTGGGTTGTCTAAATATGAATAAGTTAATACCCTCCCAATCTTCGACAGGTAAGACCGTTAGCAAGAAAGCAACATCATCTACTGAACAACAATGCATGTGATTTCTGTGGTTATGCTCAACAATAAACTTTACTATCCTACCATTTATTTCTCTTGTATGTACCTTATAATCATCAATTATCTCCCAGAAGATCTTCCATTCCAGAAATCTGCTTGGAATAACTAATTTATTATTTTCACTATGACCCGCTTTAGACGTTCCAATATTTCTATTTCTTCGCGTCGGATTCCAAGTATTTCTCATTTTGTCTCCTTACGGCCATGGATGGCCGTTCCTTCGCCACATGTCACATAACGTCCCGAGGGTTTGCGACGTCGGGTTACTACTTTCATATTTTCTCCGATGTTAAAAACCCTCTGTTACCCGAAGTGTCCTGCTTCGTAGGGATACTTAATAGAATACGTATTCTAGCATTATTCTACGACCATATGATTATCCCCTTCTAAATTGGTAAAACTAGCCATAAAGTATTGAAACGGCATTTGGCAGGTGATATGATATGGACAAAGAGGAAGAGAAGTTGTCAAACGAGGAGGACGAGAACATGAACGTTGCTGTAAAAGACCAGGGATATAGAAAAACATCACTGTCATCACAAAAACTAAAGGAAATCTCTGTTCGCCCAGTGACAATTAAAGATGGGAAATTTCTGTTCGATAGAAAGAATAAAGACCACAGGTATATTGTAAACGAGGGAGAATAAGAGGTTTCAAATGCATTGGTTTAGTCTAGGCGATGTTTTTTATTTTGATGTTGGGTTCGACGATATACCTGTGGAATCCAAGAGAAGACCCGCCATAATTATGATTCAAGAAGACGAAGACCTTTTCATCTTAGTATCTACTACAAGTGTCCCTCCGAATGATCCTCCTAAATATTTCGATCAATTCAAAATACCCATTTTCAATTGGCGAAGATCTGGGTTTTCAAAACCTTCATGGGGTCTTGGTTTTAAATTAATACACGTTACGAGACAAGAACTTATGAGTTCGGTTAAGAAAGAGGATATTCTTGGGAAAATACACATAACGGATTTTGATATCT
>LOEW01000249.1 GCA_001516045.1 Desulfosporosinus sp. BRH_c37 | reverse complement strand
TGGGAGTGATACACCTTATTCTGCTTCGGTGACGATAGTCTCCGGTGGAGAGTATCGCCGAGCCGCCTTTCCCAATAGAAACACTTGGCGGCGAAGGAGGTAGAGTCCCCCACCGAAGACTCGATGTTCAACTTTAGTTGAACGAGTTCACTATTATGAGGTTTAGCGAATAAGACCATTAATTTTGCGATCCAGCATTCCTGTCGTTAAATAAACTCCCATGAAAACAAGCGATCCGCCAAGGGCTTGTGTTCCTGAAATTCGTTCTCCAAGAATCCCGCTCATAATCGCGGTAAAAACAGGGATCAAATTTAGAAAAATTCCAGCTTGGCTGATTCCAATTGCTCGAACGGACATATTCCAGAAAACAAAGGAAAATACAGATGGAAAGATTGCCATGTAAAGAATTCCCGTTACAGTAAGGGGACCAATTCTTGTTACATCGATTCCTTGTGCAAAAGCAAAAGGGGCAATTATTAACGTTGCAAACAATGCAGATATTGCCGTAGCGGTGATAGGGGGAACCGTCGTAAGACGCCTTCCAACGATGGAGTATAAGGTCCAGATTACAACAGCTGCTAACATGAGAATATCTCCCTTGTTATAATCCCTTTGAAGTATTTGGCCAAAATTACCTTGGGTTATGACCACAAATGCTCCTATCAGAGAAACAGCAATCCCCGAGGTTTGTAGTCTGGAAATTTTCTCTCGAAGCAAAAACACAGAAAAAAACACAATTACAGCAGGGTTTAAGGCACTAACCAATGCAGCATTTGTCGATGAGGTATACTCTAGTGCGGAATAAAGAACCATGTTGTAACCTATGATGCCTAGTATTCCCATACTAACTAACGAAAGCCATGCCTGTTTTACCATCAGCCATTTCGGTTTTTCCAGAAAATAAGCGATCGGAAATAAGAACATAATGGCTAACAGCCAACGAAGGAAGGTAATCCAGAGTGGTGTTATCTCAGAGAGCATATATTTCCCAAATACATAGTTTCCCGCCCAAAATAAATTTGTTACTATAAGTAACAGCCAAGCACGATATTTGCTCATATTTTCTCCTACACTCTCGCCAAGATGATATTTTAAAGATTAAGCCAAGCTGATTCTTGGTTTTGTTTATCCAAATCGTAAGACTCCCACTTCTACAAGTGGGAGTGATACACCTTATTCTGCTTCGGTGGGGGTAGAGTCCCCCACCGAAGACTCGATGTTCAACTTTAGTTGAACGAGTTCACTGGAATATTTACATTCACTTGTTTTCCAATGAAATAATTGCTATTTCTTCTCGGATATCAATTAGATGTTTTGCCATAAGACTTCTTGCTCTATCCGGATTGTTAGCAGAAATTGCAATATAAATTTCTTTATGTTCATTAAGTGTTTCTTCAAAACGATTAGGCTGAGAGAACCGATAGTTGCGCGTTGCTCTGATAGTTCCTTTCATACGATTTACGAGAACCTTCATTAAATCAAATAGAATTGTGCTATTTGCTGCTTGAGCTACAGAATAATGAAAATTCAGGTCTGCAGAAAGACCGGTTTCTTCGTCATATTCTGATTTTGCCATGTCGTCTAAATGTTGGCGGATTTGTGTCAGATTAATAGATGTTGCTCGAACGGCTGCCAAGGCTGCACATTCGGATTCAATAAGCCTGCGCACTTCAAGCATTTCATAGACCATATTATCTTCTGCTTTAATTATCGCTGAAGATAAATCGTTAATCAGGGTGGTTGTTTCGATTTGACGGATAAAACTTCCCTCTGACGATTTTATCACAATAATTCCGCTTATCTCCAAGGCCATCAGAGCTTCCCGAATGGAAGTACGGCTAACTTGAAAGCGTTTTGCTAGGACTCGCTCGGGAGGCAGCTTTTGGCCGGGTTTTAATTCACCGTTAATAATGGAATCCCTGATACTATCAAAAATAACCTGATAGATTTTTTGTTCCTTTAGTGGTTCAACCGTTAAGCCAAGCACGTTTTTAGTTATGGGCTGTGTCGATTCCGGTCCAACCATCAGTTCAGAATGATCAATATTTCCCATAATACATCCTCCTTACTAAAAATTTTATCATGAATTAGGCTTAATAACAACGTTTGAGATCTAAGGTGATGTATAACAATAATATATTTTTTGCTGTTATGTAAAATACGGGGAGGAATTTTGTAGATAATCGCGAATAATAAGCAATAGTGAGTTGTTGGACCGCTGGCTGGTAAAGCGAACCAATGGTCCAACCAAACAACATTTTGAACGAGTTCACTAACGAAATTTTAATTCACTAACAGTTAAGGTAGGAGGAGTATCCTTGCTAGACAAAAGTTTTATTAGTTCTATACAGCAATGTGTCGGCCGAGAAAATGTGCTCACCGACAAAGAAGATATGATTTGCTATTCTTATGATCCGACGCCTAACCATCAGATGCCTGAGGCTGTGGTCATACCAAACAATATTGAGGAAATTTCCAAAGTAGTAAAGCTGGCTAATAAGGCTGGTATACCGATCACTCCTAGAGGTGGCGGAACCAATATTTGTGGGAACTCCATACCTGTTAAAGGGGGTATTGTCTTGGCAATGCACCATTTTGACCGGGTTATTGAAATAGATACAGCTAACCTTTGCGCAGTAGTCCAAGCGGGGGTTATTACTGCTGACTTCCATCGTCAAGTAGAAGCTTTAGGTTTATTCTATCCGCCTGATCCTCAGGCCTCGAGTATGTCTATGTTGGGAGGAAATGTAGCTACAAATGCCGGCGGTCCGCGTGGATTTAAATATGGGGTAACTCGGGACTATGTATTAGGTTTTAAAATGGTTCTGCCAGACGGCAGAATCTTAAAAATGGGTGGCAAAACTGTAAAAAATGTCACCGGGTATGATTTGACGAAACTGTTTGTCGGTTCAGAAGGGACCTTAGGTATTTTTACTGAACTTATTTTACGCATTATACCGTTGCCGGAGAGTAAACGAACTATGCTTGCTGTTTTCGATGGTTTGTTAGATGCAGCTCGGACAGTTTCAGCGGTTATTGCAGCCAAGATTATTCCCACCACCTTAGAGTTCATGGACCGAGAAGCAATGCGTTTAATTGAAGCCTATGTGCCGTGCGGATTGCCGGTGGATGCTGCTGCGGCAATTTTAATTGAAGTTGATGGCAGCGAAAGGGATGTTCCGATACAAATTAAACAAGTAGAAGAAGTGTGCCGACAGTTTGGGGCACGTGAAATCAGAATAGCAACCACGGAGGCAGAGTCTAATCAAATCTGGGCTGGTCGTAAAGCTGCTTTTTCCTCGATGGCCAAAAGTGCCCCGACTCTTTACGTAGAAGATGTCACAGTACCACGGAGTAAGATACCCGAGATAGTCAAGACTATTACAGATTTAGCGGCAAAGTATAAACTTAAAATTCCTATTTTAGGTCATGCCGGTGATGGTAACATGCATCCCATAATTCTAACAGATGAGAGTAATCACGACGAAATTAAGCGAGTTAAACAAGCTATCGATGAAATGTTCAAAGCTGCTTTGGAATTGGGTGGTACTTTGAGCGGGGAACACGGGATTGGGCTGGATAAGGTCAAATACATGGAGTGGGAACTGGGGGAAACAGGAATTGATGTCATGCGAAAAATAAAGCAAGCCCTGGATCCCAAAAACATTATGAATTCCAATAAGGTCTTACCACCGGAGGCAGTACAATGAAACCATTGGATGAATTAACTGAAGAATTATATCGTTGTATTCGCTGTGGTTCATGTACGGCTGTTTGCCCGGTCTTTAGTGTAGAAAAGAGGGAAATGTCGGTTGCCAGGGGCCGATTAAGATTAGTGCGCGAATATCTAGCGGGCAACCTGGAATTAACTGGTAAAATGAGGGGCTATTTGGATTTATGTTTGGGCTGTCGTGCATGTGTTGTGAGTTGCCCACCGCAGGTACCGACTGATAAAATCATCAGAGCGGCAAGGGCTCATTTCGCAATTAATAAAGGACAACCACTGGTACGTCATATATTGTTACAAAATGTCTTGGTCAAACCTAAACGCTTCACGATGGTCTTAGATTCCTTAAAACTTGCTCGGAATACTGGAGTGACCCGTTTGTTACCCAAGAATTTAAAGACCAAGGAAAATATTTTGCCTCAATTGCCTAAACGTACTTTCCGGGAACTATTGAATGGACTTCAACTCAAGCAGAGCGATAAAAAAGTAGGATTTTTCTTAAGTTGTATGGATAACAATGTTTACCCTCAGGTTATTATAGCTGCTATTAACATTTTGGAAAAGCTGGGATATGAAGTCGTAATTCCGACTAAGGTTGTTTGTTGCGGGGCTGCACATGATAATTATGGAGATCTGGAGAACGCCCGAAAACTTGCCTGGCAAAATATAGAGGCCTTTTCTGATACCGGGGTGGATGTTATTCTGACTGATTGTGCTTCTTGCGGATCCACTATGCAGTCGTATGGTGAACTTTTCCGAGGGAAGAGTGAAGAAGCTAAAGCATTTAGTTTTGTAAGTAAGGTAATGGATATCAATCAGTTTTTATCTGATAAATTGCCCTCAGTAAGCGAAATGACTCAAACAACAGTTACTTATCATGACCCTTGTCATTTAGTCCGCTACCAAAATGTGAGGACGGCTCCCCGCAGAGTTCTGGCGTCAGCAGGGGTAATATTCAAAGAGATGGCTGAAGCTGATCGCTGCTGCGGCGGTGGAGGTACGTTCAATATTTTTCATTACGACATTTCGATGCAAATACTGGATCGTAAAATCGAAAATGTTAAACAAACAGGGGCTTCTATTCTGGCCACCTCCTGCCCGGCCTGTCGCATTCAATTAGAGCACGGCATAAAAAGGCATGGTTTGACTATAGAGGTGTTACATCCTATTGAATTATTAGAAAAATCTTTCGTAAAGAGGGAGGGAAACCCATATTGAAGTAAGTTAAATTGACGGTTATAAAATTAAGAAAATGTTTAAATTATGGAGGAGAAAGAAAATGAAAAAGTCAAAAGTCATGAGTTTTATATTGATTGGGTTTTTAACGCTCAGTTTATTGGCGGGATGTGGTACCAAAAGCCCTGACAAGGCTGTCAGTAATGATCAAAAATGGGAACTTAAAGCTGGACATGTTGCCGCTGCCAGTCATCCGATGAACACTGAATTAATTGAAATGGGTAAACAGATCGAACAAAAAACTAATGGCCGTGTGAAAATTGCTGTCTTTCCTGAGGCAACCCTAGGCGGTGAAAGGGAAATGCTCGAAGGCGCTAAACTAGGAACTATGGACATTGTGTTATCAACAACTGCCGTAGCAGGGAATTTTGATCCTAAAATGAAAATATTTGATTTGCCTTTCTTGTTTAAAGGCAGAGAACAAGCAATTAAGGTATTGGACGGACCTATTGGTCAACAGCTTTTAGATGGAATGTCAAGTCAGGGCTTAGTCGGTTTATCCTTCTGGGAAAACGGGTTCCGTAATTTGACTAACTCAAAGAGACCTATTGAGAAACCAGAAGATATTCAAGGCTTGAAAATCAGAACTATGGAGAACCCGATTCATCTTGATGCATGGAAAGCTCTTGGCGCTTCTCCTACTCCAATGGCTTTTGCAGAAGTATTTACCGCACTTCAACAAGGAACGATCGACGGACAGGAGAATCCATTGGCTATTATAAGCACTTCACGTTTGTACGAGGTACAGAAATACGTAGCACTAACCAATCATAACTATTCACCGATGGTTTTAATAATTAGCAAAAAAGTTTGGGATAGTTTCCCTGATGATATCAAGGGGATTTTTAAAGAACAAGCTATGAGCAATGCTATAGTTGAAAGACAATTGTTGAAACAGGCTGATGAAAAGTACCTTTCCGATATGAAAGCATACGGTACAGTTATCACTACACCTGATACCACTTCTTTCCGTGAGAAGGTAAAGCCTGTCTATGAAAAGTATTCAAAAGACATTGGTGAGGATATCATAAAACAAATTCTTGATACAAAATAGAAAGCTTGTAAGGGGGAGTAGAGGTTTCCTACTTCCTCTTATAAAATTTCAAAAGGGGGAACCTTATGCTGAGTGCGGTAGTGCGAAATGTTAACAAGGTTGTAGGTCGGTTTACAATTTTATTACTGATAATTATGACCTTAGCGGTTTTCGCGCAGGTTATCTTCCGCTTTATTCTAAAACATCCACTGGCATGGTCTGAAGAACTTGCTCGTTATTTAATGATCTGGATTACTTTTTTGGGAGCGAATTTAGCCTTGGAAAATAAAGCACATCCTACTATTGAGATAGTTGTAGGATTTTTACCAGGACGGGTTAAACAAGTTGCACAGGTTATAGCGATTCTGTTAAGCAGTGTGTTTTACAGTTTGCTGATTTATTTCGGCAGTCAATTTGCAGTTAAGTCTTTTAGTCAATTAACTCCGGCTATGGGATTACCTATCGGGTATGTATACTTAATTATTCCGGTTAGTGGTGTTTTACTACTTATTGGTTCTTTTGCCGAAATTGAAAAAATCATAAAAGGGGGGAATTAACTTGAGTAGTATTTTATTTTTTGCAACGCTTCTACTCATGTTAATCGGTGCCCCTATTGCGGTGAGCCTCGGTTTGGGAGCTGCTTCGGCTTTATATCTAGTAGGCAATATGAATTTATTGATTGTTCCCCAAAGGATGTTTGGAGCGATGGATTCGTTTCCTTTAATGGCTATTCCCTTCTTTATTTTGGCTGGTAATCTTATGGCAGCCGGCGGAATTTCCAGACGTTTGATAGATTTCGCAAATACTTTAGTAGGCCGGATGCACGGAGGATTAACGATCGTATCTATTTTAGCAGGTATCTTCTTTGCCGCCATTTCCGGATCAGGTGCAGCCTCCACCGCGGCCTTAGGTACAATTCTTATCCCATCCATGGTTAAAAAAGGATACAATAGAGAATTTTCGGCGAGTGTTCAGGCTTGTTCAGGGGCAATCGGAATTGTTATTCCACCTAGTGTACCTCTGGTTTTATATGGGATAAGTGGTAATGTATCAATCGGTGACCTCTTTCTCGGTGGATTTGGACCTGGCCTACTAATTGGGCTTGCTCTTATTATTGTAGGCTATCTGATTTCCCGTAAAGAAGGGTATGGTAAAGAGAAACCGGCTGCTCTGAAAGAAGTAATAATCGCATTTAAAGACTCTTTATGGGGCTTATTAATGCCAGTAATTATTCTAGGCGGAATTTATGGTAGTATTTTTACACCTACGGAAGCTGCGGTAGTAGCAGTTGTATATGGGTATCTTGTTGGTAGTCTCATCTATAGAGAACTAACTTGGAAAAAGCTAGAGGAGTGTCTAACGTCGAGTGTTATTACGACAGCTATAATTATGTTTATTATTGGCTGCGCTGCACTGTTTGCTTTAGTACTTACCCGAGAACAGATTCCTCAAGATATTGCCGTTTGGCTCTTAGAGATCTCTCGTAATCCTCTAGTCATTTTGGCAATTGTTAACGTTTTTCTTCTTTTAGTTGGTATGGTGATGGAAACTGCTGCTGCAATTATTATTCTTACTCCAATTCTTGTGCCAATTATAATTGCATTAGGGATTAACCCCGTTCATTTCGGAGTCTTGATGATTGTCAATTTAGGTATTGGTCTTGTTACACCGCCTGTAGGAATTAACTTATATGTGGCTGCAAATATTGCAGGCACTCGTATGGATCTAATAATCAAACGGTTGTGGCCCTTCTTACTAGCTATGATTGTGGTCTTAATCGTGATTACTTATATTCCGCAAATAACTCTTTGGCCTTTGGAAATGATTAAGTCTATGCAATAGGACCTTAGGTTGGCAAGTAGCGTCCTCTTTTCACTATCAAAGTGGAGTGAGGACGCTTGTGTCTTTATTAAGGACTTTAGGAGACATCAGATCTGGATTAAAATTTTGAAGGCAAGTAAATCAATGTTATAATATATGTGAACCAAATTGACTGATTTTATAAGATTGGGGGAAAACAATTATGTCCAGAAAAGTAACCATGGTATTAATGATATTGATATTAGGCCTAGCACTTACGGGCTGCGGAAAATCAACAGATAGTAAAGTCCAACAACAAGATTCTGGGAAAAGCAATTCTCAAGAGCATTTAACACCCGTGCCACAAGGAACCCCTTTGGTAGATGCTAATAAAGAAGTAACAAAGCAACTTATTGCTCAGAAGGATGTCCTTGGAACCCAGATCTACGATCAAAAAGGGATAGTCTTTGGAAATATTACCTTCAAGACTGGAGTAGCAAAGGACTATGCCCATGAACTGGCCAATGATTTTTTATCACAGCTAAAAGCCAGTTATCCAGATCGCCAGGTTACTACTCAGGTAGTGATTGATGGGAAGATAACTGATTCTATTTCGTATAAACCTTGATATTCGCTCACAAATAAGGCGTTACCTCTTACGGTAAGGGTCCTTTTTTTTGTAATTATCAGCCCCCCATGCCGCTGCGCGGCACCACTGATGAATAAACATGAAGGCTAATTCGTGCGAAGATAGTGTCTGCAAGAAGGCTAATACGTGCGAAGACAGTGTCTTCGTAGGCACCAGCCAAGTTTTCTTTATGTTTTAGACAGGTTTCCCCTTACTTCGCAAGAAAGTTGTGAGATGATTAATTGTTCATAATTGGGGGTGCTGGGCATTAGTTTTAATGATTGGGCGGCAGTATTTCGTGAGATAGCATGGGATTATAAAACGATGGTCACCAATATTCCGTGGCATGTGTGGCTGTTTATTATTTTGGCAGTTGGAGTGAATTTGCTTGAGCGAAAATATCTAAAAGTAGTTTATTCTTCTAAATCTCCAGAGGAGTCTCCACCATGCTCTTACCCTACCAATCCCTCGGCAGAAACATTGCCTACTATTGAGAAGAGCGAAAGCTAACCCAAGTAGTGTTGGATGCAATTGTTGCCAAAAGGGCAAGTTTTGACAGTTGGAACTTCTCGATCAATTTCAGCAGGCGATGGCCAGAGTAAGGTTCTCCCGGTGCATCAGGCTGTTATTGCGATAATCATAAAGTGTAGTATATTTCAAGCAACAGAATTTGACTGAGAGGATTTAAAAATTGCTTTTACCTTAACTTACCAAGGTCCAACCTAACATAAACGTAATTATCTATTGTATAATGGGTTGAAGGAACTTTTAGTTCTTTTATCCTTTTTCATGTAATAATACTCCTCTTTGTCCCTCCGGGACAGCAAAGTCGGAGGGAACTTTTTTTGAAAATCTATTTTGATTTTCTTTCATTAGAACATTGCGTAAAAGAAGATCTCCGTGCGGGGATCTTTTTTATACTCGTCAAAAACTATCTTTGTATAGCTCTCTAATCTCGAACAACCTTGTCTGTGTTCTTGGCCAGAGCCTGAAGGCTAACAAGAAGTCTAATTCGTGCGAAGACAGTGTCTTCGTGGGCGCTAGCCAAGTTTTCTTTATTTAAAGAATAGTAATCTTAAGAAATTCTTAACATAGTCATCATACAATATGCATAACTATATTGTATTCTGATAGCAGAAGAACAGAGGGTCATTATTTAGAGAAAAAAACTACATGAAAAAGATGAAAAACCGTCCTTGCTGTGGGACGGTTTTTCGCTTTAGTCATCATAAGATGAGACTATCGAAGAAGTAAATAGTTTATTCAAGTCGTAAGACTCCCACTTCTCCAAGTGGGAGTGATACACCTTATTCTGCTTCGATGGAGGGTAGAGTCCCCCACCGAAGACTCGATGTTCAACTTTAGTTGAACGAGTTCACTAGAATCCTCCAGCGCTTTCATTTCCCCAGGAGCTATGATTGTTATCCTGGGGTCTTTTTATGTGATCGATGTCGCGATTTTTGAAGGGGAGACTGGTTCTTAATTCAACAATTGACAGGAAATTCTCCATTGTGTTAATATTACAATATGAACATTGAGTTCTCAATGTGAACATAAACTTTAGCGGAATAGTTTAACAGGTCAAGATCATCTAGCAAAAGGAGAGAACCGCGTTGGAAACGGAAGAAAAGTACTCAATTAAAGTAATTTTAAAAACGATGGAGCTTTTAAAGTGTTTTTCGCCTAAACAACCCGAGTGGACGGCCAATGAACTGAGCAATAAGCTAAATATGAACCGCACGACGGTTTATCGAATTCTGACCACTCTGGCCACAGGTGGGTTTGTGCAATCAAACCCGAAATCCGGCGGTTTTAGACTAGGTACCACACTTATTGGATTAAGCTTAGCCCTTTTTAACAGTATGGACATACGCACGATGGCTGGACCTGTGCTTAAAGGTTTGACCCAGAAAACTGGAGAAAGTGTTCACTTAACAATTTGGTATAAGGATCAAGTAATGGTTATCGATCAATGGGAAAGTCCTTCCGACATAAAGGTCTTGGTACCACTTGGCAAGAAGTTTTCTGCCCATTGTACAGCAACCGGTAAGCTATTTTTAGCTGAACTACCAGAGAAGGAATTCGATAGGTACTTGTCAGAACATGAGTTTAAGGCTTTTACTTCCAACACAATCGTAGAAAAGGAAGCTCTAAGGGAGGAGGTACTAAAAGTAAGGCAAAAGCAGATTGCTTTTGATTTTGAAGAATATGCGATGGATATTGTAGCGTGTGCAGCTCCGGTTTTTTCCTTCGATCAAAGGATTAATGCTGCGATAGCTGTCTTAGGACCCAGTAGACGGATGCGGACGAAAGTTGAGGAAATTGCATCTATGACCAAGGAAGCAAGTGAAGCAATTTCCAATAACTTAGGGTACATCTGAACTTAGCTCTTCAGCTAAAACAAAAATAGACAAGTTAAGACCAACTGATCCATTTGGCGATGATCAGATGACTTAAAAACAAAGTAGAGGCTAAAGAAAGAATCGAAATGGCTTTTGCGTGATTACTTTGAGGGAGGAAGGATTATGTTCCAAATAAACACAAGCCCATCCCAGCGTACTTTTACTCTTAGTATCAATGGTGAGACCCACTTATTCTCGTTGGGAGAGGGCTGCCATGAGGTTTCTTCGTCACACACCTTAGCTTTTACCCTAAGAGAAAGGTTAGGACTCACAGGGACTAAAATCTCCTGTGATCGTGGTGCCTGTGGAAGTTGTACTGTAATGATGGATGGAAAAGCGGTCCTCTCCTGTATGCTCTTGACTGTAGAGTGTGAAGGAAAGGTAATTTCTACTATTGAAGGTTTAGGAGATCCCATTACTGGATCAATTGATCCTATCCAACAATCTTTTATCGATCATACGGCCTTCCAATGCGGCTTCTGTACTCCGGGGATCATCATGAGCACAAAGGCCCTCCTTACAGAGAACCCCTCTCCTACAAGAGGCGAGGTTCAAGAAGCCCTCTCAGGGAACTACTGCCGGTGCAACAGCCATTACCATGTTTTGGATGCAGTGATGGCAGTAGCCCGAAAGGACGGTGACCAATGAAAGATTACCGCTTCATCGGCAAAGCTACTCCCCGCAAGGATGCCCTGGACATCGTTACGGGCAAGACCAAGTTCATTAATGATCTTACTGTCCCAAATATGCTTTACGCTAAGGTCCTCAGAAGTCCTCTACCTCATGCCCTTATCAAGAGTATCAATACTACCGAGGCGATGAATCTCTCCGGTGTGAAGGCTGTCCTCACCTACAAAGATATTCCTAACTGGAAGGGAGGATTACCACAACATGTTCGAGTCCTCGATAGTAAAGTCCGTTATGTTGGTGACGCGGTTGCCCTTGTTGCGGCCGAGACGGAGGAGATCGGAGAAGAGGCACTTAGCCTGATCAAGGTCGAGTATGAACCCCTTCCTGCGGTCTATGATGTGGAAGAGGCTATACAACCCGAGGCACCGCAGCTGTATGAGCAATTCCCGGGTAATGTCTTGCCCCGGGGAATCCGAGTGTTTGGACCAACCCCTCTCCAGGAGCTTGTTATTGGGGATATCGATCAGGGAATCGCAGAGGCGGATTTTATTGTTGAGGGAACCTATGCCTATGAAAATATACCTAATCCGCTGCCCCCGGAATCTCCTGGAGCAATCGCGGTTTGGGAAGGGACAGATACTTTAACAATTTGGTCGGCATCCCAGGGTCCCCATATGCTCAAAGTTGCACTTCAGAATTTGATGGGGGGATCCACTCAGGTAAAGTCGATCGGGAGTCCTGTTGGAGGAAGTTATGGTTCAAAGTATATGTCTTGGCAGTATGTTTTTCCGGCCGCTGCCCTCGCCAAAGTGACAGGGAGGCCTGTCAAAATCTGTTACGGGAAGTCAGAACATTTGGCTGCCTTTTCAGTCCGCATTGGATCCCGCATTCATGGTAAGGTAGGTATGAAGATGGACGGCACAGTAACCTTCTTTGAGGGCGATTGGTTAGTCAACACCGGTGCTTTCTCAGAAGGGACTCAAGGTATGGTAGCAGTGGGGTGCGGTGAAGTGCAACTGATGCTGAAGTGTGCAAATTGGAATCTTCAACCACGAGTGGTATGCACTAACCGAACAGCTTCTGGGCAGGTGCGAGGTTACGGCGGTCAAGAACTAAAATGCGCCTTGGTTCCCATCCTTACTCTGGGAATGGAAAAGGCTAACATTGATCCGGTAGATTTCTTCAAGAGAAATTATGTGAAACCAGGAGAAGGCTATTACTGGCGGGATGGAAAATGGTGGGTTTCTAAGGGAATCGACTTCACCAAGGCGATCGAAGAAGGCGCTAAAGCCTTCGGCTGGCAAGAAAAATGGCAAGGGTGGTTAAAGCCTACATCTGTCGTGGGTACAAAGCGGAGAGGCGTGGGGGTAGGAGTACACGGTAATGCTGATGTTGGGGAGGATGTATCCGAGGCCTTTGTGCGTCT
>LOEW01000248.1 GCA_001516045.1 Desulfosporosinus sp. BRH_c37 | reverse complement strand
GAATAATTCTTCATCGCCAGCCTTACGGATGCTTTCTCCACAGCAATTCTCTTTGGGCCCCAAGATCCCGTAATCTACTCCGGCTTTATTGAGGATCTTAGCTGTTGCAGCAGCTACCTTCTTTAATCTTGGGTCATAGCTAAGGTAGCAGCCGGGGAAATATAAATATTCCGTCCCTTCGGTGAATGTTTTTACAGAAAGACCAGTTGCCCAATCTGCCCTCTTTGCTCGTTCATTACCGAATGGATTACCTTCGGCAAAAAGGCCTGCGCTTGCGCCGCGCATTGGTTTGACAGCCTCAGGAAAAACGCCATATCCCGTGGCGAACCTGCGTAGGGCGATCATTTGTTTTATCTGCTGTACGTCCCTGGGACATTGTTGTTGGCACTTTCCGCAGGTAGTACAACGCCAGATTTCTTCATTTTCTATCTCACTCAAGCCGAATGTTGCCTCGCGGATTAGCTTGCGCATACTGAAAGTTCTAACCCTATTCCAAGGACAAACAGTATCGCATTTTCCGCATTGGTAACAGAATTTGAAAGCGTCTGCACCGTTCTCTCTTATTTCATCTATTACCTCTTTGAAGGGGGCTACAGTTTCCACAAATAATCCTCTTCTTTCCCATTTAGTTGGGGACATTCCTACTTAGTGGAGGAACTTAGTTGGGGACATTCCTGTCCACAAAGTATCACTCAAGCTTCAGCAGGTGTGTCCCCTTTCCTTGCTAAGTATTAACCAAGCTTCAGCAGGTGTGTCCCGTTTCTTTAGTTGGGGACATTCCTGTCCCAAAAGTGTTACTTATGCTTCAGCTGGTGTGTCCCCTTTCCTTATCTGGCCTTCTGAGTCATTCGAACAATACTGTCCACTATCTTCTGAGAGCCATATCTGTCGACCAACGATCTCAAGCCTAACTCCATATCGCTCAGTTCTTTGACTTTATATTTAACCTCTTCTTTAACTTCGACTTCGCGTTCTTCGTAAACTAGGGCATTAGCAGTACACACCTTAACACACATGGGACCTGACTCACTCTCACACAAATCACATTTCAGAGGGAGACCAGAATCAGGTTCTCTAAATAATTCCCTAGATGGGCAAGAAGCTCCGCAGAAGCTACACTCGCTGTAGGTCTTTCCGTTAATCGTATAGTCATTTCTGCCAACACATGCTGCTTTAGAATAATCAGCGGCAATTATCGGCACATACGCATCATTAAAATTATCTATAACCACCCGAATCCGAGACCTAGCCGGATTAATGCTGCTATATTTCGGCTTAGCGTGTATTGCGGAGCAGGCTAGCTCACATGCACGACAACCAATGCATTTATCAAGATTAATTCTTATTTTTTTAACTTTTTTCTTTACTAATTCACTCTTCACGGTTATCACCTCCTTGAATATAGTCCTTTCTCGCTTAAGACTTTGGGGAATACCTTAGTCTGCCGTGAAGATCCCCCTCTGTATGAAGTCTTCGATCACGTAATCCAAGCCCAGTTCATTTAACGTCTCTTTGGTTGGAATTCCGTCATTTGTCCAGCCCTTTAACTCATAATAGGCATCAAGGCAGGCTTGTTCCTTCTCAGGATTTCTATGCTTCCAATGGTCGGCAGGCGGCGCCTCATCAATTCTTCTTAAGCCTCTTCTTATATTAAAGGCCCTAACCAGATTTCGGTTCCTTCTGGCTATTTTCCATAGTTTGTCTGGATCAAGATCCAGCCCTGTTGCAAGCGAGATGATATTTGGTAAATTGTAGATGTGATACGGAGGCTTTTGACCAAATTGGCCCCTGAATGAACACAAAAAGGCGCAAGTCCCGATGGCATCATCAATATAATGCATAGTCTCGTTCCAATCGACAATGTTGGTAGCCTCTTCAATAGAAAACTCTTGCCTCGGCTCCCATTCCATGAAGTATTTCTTAAACCTCTCAGGAGCTGCGTCCCAACCATCTACCAGCGCTTTTCTCTTTTCCAAATCAGGCTCGGGTTCTTGAGGGTAAGACCCTTCAATCTGGGTGATATTTGTCTTCTCACCAGTGGAAAGCATCAGGAAAAAAGCGTAATTTATCATACTCAGCTTCATAGGTATCTGCTCAACTTTTTTTATGGTATTATGATCAAACGCTTCAGCGCCCTTACCAATCTGACGGGCTGCCCGAAAAACACCATTGGCTAAAGCATCTCCAACCCCTTCTCGCCGAACAACTTTTTCAAGGAGATAATTAAATCTCCCCGCGCCGTCAGACGGGAATCCTGGCAGGTCCTCGTCAGTTAAAATGCCTGCCTCGTAAAGTTCAACGGCAAAGGCGAGAACTTGCGGTGTTGCGAAGGCATCCAGTCCGTACTCCTGGGTAAGACCAAGAATGTCGTAATTAAACTGTAGATCTTCATAAGCCCCCATCGCATAGGTAAACCTGCGGAAGCATTTTACGAAGTAGTTAGGCCGTCCCGGGATAGAGACCGCTTGATGGCAATTCTTCGGACAGTTATAGCAACCCGTCCATCGAAGCCGCAGACTGTCAGCAAGCGCAACCCACTCATCATTAACCCCTCTCCAAAAACCTTTCCGCCGCGTACGCGCATTGCCCCAAGCGAAATTATCGGTGTGAAAAGCATCGGCCTCGACATCATCATACATTGTATCCCCAGCAACCGGATTATCATAAATTTCCTTATACTTGCTATTGCAAGTCTCCCAAAGTTCAGTTGGTCGGGCGATATTGATGTCCTTTGTTCCACGAACAACTATCGCCTTTAACATTTTATCTCCCATGACCGGTGCTACCAGGCGAGCGGCAGCAGAGGTAGCGTGTTCGATGCTAGCTATATAGACCCTATTTTCACCAGCCAGGCCGATAGCGGCAACCTGGGCATGAGGCAATTCCTCTTGAAGAAGTATTTGAGTTTCCATAGCGCCTTTACCCTGCAAATGAGAGGCATCACGTATTTCTACTTTGTCATTGTTTATCCACAAATAAACCAGTTTAGGCGACTTGCCGCGAATGATTATTTTGTCGTAACCAGCAAATTTAAGTTCCGGTCCAAAAAATCCTCCCATTATTGAATGGGCATGAAGGTTTGTGTGAGGAGAAATGGTAGTAACAATGCAACGATTAGCACCGATAACAGGTGTGCCATCTAAAAGACCGCTGCTGAATATTAGTAAATTCTCAGGAGAAAAGGCTTCAACTTCAGGAGGAACCCTATCCCACATTATCTTTGCGGCAGTACCATGACCCCCCAGATGAAGTTCCGTTAACCTTGGGTCAGTTTCTGCCCTCTCAATGTTTCCAGTTGATAAATCGATTTCAAGATTATACCCTGTCTCTGCGTACCTCATTTTTCCAACCCCTCTAGGTATTTTTTATCCAATCGTTAAGACTTCTTCTTCTATAAGTGGGAGTGGGGCTCACGTACTCTGCTTCGGTGACGATAGACTCGATGTTCAACTTTAGTTGTACGAGTTCACTTGCTCATCTATTTTCTTGAATAGCGTCTAGTACAAGTACTTTCACCCGCAGCCAAACAGCTATCTGTTCGGACAGAAAAATCAGGTGAGATTGTCTTTAACGCTGTTTCAAACCACTTGTCACACCCTGCCTGGCATTGTCCTGGCGCTCCATAATCCTGGTAAGAACCTATCCATGGACAGGCATCGTGGATGAGTAGAACGTCATCTCCTTCTTTAAGGGATCTTGCACTTTCTCCCATGACAAGACTAGCTCGGACAAAGGCATTGACTACTTGTTCTAGATCATCAGTATTCCGGCCACGTTTGAGGTAACTTTCCCCTGTCCCCTCTCCAACTGATTCCCAAAACTTGTCGACTAAAGCGAGTGTTTCTTCTGCTCCAAACTTCTCCTCAAGAACCATCCTCCAGCGATGAAAAAAATCATGGGAAATGAAAATCATTGAACGCCAATCTCTTTCCAGTTTCTTTATAGCGTCACTATTTACTTCAGTCAATGCTATCTCCTCCTTCTTGAACTAAAATGATAATTTTAAAAATAGATCAGAGTTTAAAACCTCGGTCTTTAAACATTAACCTCCTTATTTATTTCAGATTAATCGTGAATAGTTTAATGCAAAGATCATGCCAACTTAATAGTAGCCTAAACATTGAGTTCCTGATGCCGTCTGGTGCGAAAATGCGACGAAAACCTTGAGCCTTTTCTGGGTTTCAGAGCGGAATGTGCCCCATACTAGCCATCGTAAAAAAGTTAAGCCTGTTGCAATAATGCTACAGGCGGTGCGCATAAGCGACAGTGACTTCTACCTTTAATTGTTTCGGAATTTTATCCCAAATTTTTTAGCCTTCCTAGCTATTGTTGAATGATCCATTCCCAGGGCTTCTGCAGAGCTACGAGTCGAACTGTAAACCTGAGCAGCTTTTTGGATTAGTTCTTGTTCTAATAGTTCCCGTGCTTTTTTCAAGTCCATTATACCGCTTACAATCACGCGACTTTCCTGGTCACCCTGCAGGTCAAAAAAATCACTTAGAACCTCATCACCAAGCTTGATTACGTCACTGCGAGAAGATACCACCAGACGCTCAATAACGTTTTCCAACTCCCGGACATTACCCGGCCAGTCATATGAAGTTTCGAAGTAACGTACCACTTCAGTTAGAATTCTCTTCTCGAAGTGATACTTGTCGTTATACTTTTGGATAAAAAACCTGACGAGGCCGGCTATGTCCCTTTTTCGTTCCCGCAGAGGTGGAATGTGGATAGGTACCACATTTAACCTGTAAAACAAGTCCTCGCGGAAGGTCCCTTGTTTAATCATAGCTTTAAGATCACGATTTGTAGCAACCACAAATCTCACATCTACCTTGACCTGTTTAACCCCGCCAATACGCATAAAACATTGTTCCTGAATCACCCTGAGTAGCTTTACTTGAAGGCTTAATGGTAAATCTCCTATCTCATCCAGCAAAATGGTCCCTTTGTCAGCTACCTCGAGAAGACCCACTTTGCCTTCCCGACCAGCCCCAGTGAAAGCTCCTTTTTCATAACCAAAGAGTTCAGACTCTAAGAGGTTTTCCGGTATAGCCCCGCAGTTTATAGCGACCATTGGTCCTTCATGGCGTTGGCTTACCCGATGGATCAATTTAGCCACAACCTCTTTGCCTGTTCCTGATTCGCCGGAAATCAGCACGGTGGAATCGACCAGGGCTACCCGTTGGGCCAATTCCGATACTCGCCTCATAGCAGGACTGTCCCAAACCACATCTTCCACATCCAACAAACGTGTTCGAAGCTCCAATAGTTCCGAGTGGTACCTTGTAACCAAATCTTTCAGAGCTAGTACTTCGGTAGCATCCCGGAAAACGGCTACAACACCTGTCATTTCTCCTTGTTCATAAATTGGGGTGATATTTGCCACAATATCTATGCCAACGGAAACTATATGGGTGTGGTCATCAACAACGGGCTTTCCAGTACGCAACACATCAAGGATATGGGAATTGGGTTCAACTTCAGAGACTTTTCGTCCCAATACTTTACTTACCTGAACCCCGAAACTACGGGTATATGCAGGGTTAGCGTAGAGTATAGTCGAATCCATCGCCACCACTATTACTCCATCATGGATTGAGTCCAAGACGCAACTCGTTATCATTTTGGTTACCACTTTGTTCAGATCAACGCCCTCCTTTGGTAAAGGTAGTTCACTAATAGCTTTCATATTCTTCTTGATATTTGACACGCAAGATTCATGCCAAACTAAAATAGTCGCGTTGTATTTTTCTCTACATTCGACGCTATCTATTTCTAATTTAGTACAAACTTTAAGGGTGGGCACGTTTTTTCCGTGCACCACCCTACTTCATACTCGAATTGCGATATATTATTTCTTAGATCATAATTTGAGTCAATTACTTCGAAACTTTATCCCGAACTTTTTAGCCTTCCTAGCAATTGTTGAATATTAGACCCACTTTGCCTTCCCGGCAAGCCCCAGTAAAGCTCCTTTTTCATAAGCCAAAGAGTTCAGTCTCTAAGAGGTTTGCCGGAATAGCTCCGCAGTTTATAGCGAGCTATCGGGCAAATCTTCTTCGTAATCAAACCCATCATGGGTCTTAATAACCCTTAATTCTAACTCAAAATGTTGACCGAACTTCTCAGTGTTATCCGTGAATTTTAAATAGTGAGGTACTATACAATGCCAGCGAGCATTAGAAACTCCCTTAAATGCGCTTGGAGTCTGTAAAATGTGCAGAGCTGCAGGATACTTTTTACAATATGCAGCAACGAGCACCGCCGCCTTCTTTAAGTTAGTAACTAAGTAAGCATTCCCTTGCAATTGAATACCTTGTATTTTTTTCCAATCCTTATGATCTTCGGTAATAACCGCGGCAGATAGCGACTTTTCGCGCAAGTTCGTGCTGTGTTTAGAAGTAAGTTCTGATAGAAAATATATTTGAAATCCACGATTAATATAAAAAACGGGGGTTGCCCAGGGTCCGTTTTCTCCATAAGTGGAAAGGATCATCGTGTTATGTTTTTCTAGGTAATTAAGCAACTTCTGAGCTTTTTCACTCATATCTTTATCCCCCTCCAGGTTAGCCATTCTGCAGACTTCCAGTAATAACCACAGGCTTCGCAGCCAATTCCTTCATTATAATGTATGAGACATTTTATAGTAATCAAAAGCTACCGGAGAATTCGTTATATTATCGTGGCAACCTTGTCTATATTTTCGGCAGATATAGATAATTCAGCCATAGAAGCGGATATCTCTTCTGAAGCTGTAGCTTGCCTCTCACCTAATTCTGATGCTGCAATCAATCGACTAATCATAAGGGCAGATTCAGCTTTAATAGAATTAATTATTTCTTTTATATCTTTGATAGAGGTAGAGCTATTGATCGCCATTTTACG
>LOEW01000247.1 GCA_001516045.1 Desulfosporosinus sp. BRH_c37 | reverse complement strand
AAGACACTGTCTTCGCACGAATTAGCCTTCTTGCAGACACTGTCTTCGCACATGTTAACTTTGCGGAGAAGCGCTGGCCATGACTCGAAGGTTAATGGGCGGTACCTAGCAGCACCGCCCAAATCAATTTCTTACTTCTTACTTCTTACTTCTGATCACTTATCCTTATTACTTTGACCTAGCTTTTAGGATTGCCTCAACCGAGGGCATAATTTCTTCAGGACTCAAGGTGTGAAGGTCTGTGCCCGTAAAGACCCCATTGACTTTGGCAATCACGCCATAGGACATGGGAATTGCGACCTGATGATCTTCTTTGCGTAAGGTTGCCTTGCCGACTGGAGTATTTATTGTTAATCCTTCCATAGCGTCAATGATCTTTTCCTTATCAGTACTTCCTGCTTTTTCAATTGCTTGACCGAGGAACTGGCCGCCCATGTAACCATATAAGGCGAAGGCAGCGGGTTCGCGGCTATATTCTTTCTTAAAGGCTTCAACAAACGCCTTGTTTTCTGGTGTGTCCGGATAATTAGCCAAATACGGATTTGTTCCCATAACACCCTCTGGCGCTTGATCTCCCAATGGTCTCAAAGTGGCCGGGTCGTAGCAGGTGTGTGCCCAGACTGGTATATCCTGTGTCAGTCCAGTTGCTTTGACTGCTTTCATAAATGCTACCATATCTGCTCCCCCAGTGCCAACCACAAGGACATCGGGTTTAGCACTGCGAATAGCATTGATGTAAGGGGTGAAATCAGTTTCCCCGACACGCCACCAAGTTTCACCCATTTTCTGAACATCTGGTTTAAGGGTCGTCAGGTTAGACCAGAGGTTATCAATCACAGAGTGACCATATTCATAGTCGCTACCGGCTAACCAGACCTTTTTATAGGGAGTCTTGGAGAGCTGGACAGCACCTGCTTTGCCAATGATCGCTGTATTTGGTAACGTGCTAAATACATAGCGATGACCTGCGGCGCCCGTAGTCTGAGCACTCATTCCGCCCCATACAATGAAGGGCACTTTAGATTCTTTAGCATATTGCGAAACAGCTAGTGAGCTTGCACTATTCGTAGTTCCTGCTAGAAAGTCAACGCTTTCTTTCATAACCAGTTCTTTTGCCCAGCTTGTTGATTTGTCCGGTTTAAATTCGTCGTCACGGGTGACAAATTCAATCTTCGGACCCCCTTTAGCGGCAATTTCTTTGACTGCCAGTTTAAAGCCATCTAAAGAGTCTTTCGCATATACAGCAGCACCGCCAGTATATGTATCTACGATGCCCACTTTAATGGCTTTTTTCTCTGTAGTCGCTTTTGGACTGCTTCCACAGCCTGAAACCATTAATGCAGCAATCAGGAGCATGGACCCTAAACGAATCAAATTGCTTGACTTTTTCTTGCCTACCATACTTACCATACTATTTCCCCCTTAATTATTTTTCTCTTGTTAAACACAAGTAGAGATATTTCCATACTATAACTTTCCCTGTCTAGCCAGTGTTGCTCTCCATCCTACCATACTTCCTTTCTCTTGATTAATTCCTTAAAGCGTCGATTCTCAATACTATGTTCTCCAACGGATAAGGCTTCACGCTTAAAAAGAATATGTTAAAATTATAACAGGTGTATGTTGAACAGACAATACTAATCTACCCATCTTCTATCCATACGCAGGCACACCCGGATTCGGCAAAGGTATCTTGGAAAATTGCTGATCCCTGGGAAGGTTATTTATCCAATCGTAAGACTCCCACTTCTACAAGTGGGAGTGGTCCCCCCGTACTCTGCTTCGGTGGGGGTAGACTCCCCCACCGAAGTCTCGATGTTCAGCTTTAGCTGAACGAGTTCACTGTACGGCTACCTTAAAGTATGGTAGCATTGAGGCTGTAAGAATGTAGGGGGAATATAAATGTTAACCTTAACCTTAAAAATCGAATTTGTGAAGTTTTTAAAGGAAAAGTTTCTAGGAAAGCACTTGAAAAGTATAGAAATTATTGGTGTCGTAGAATGTGATATGGACTTCGGTGTTGTAGGAAATATTGATGTGATGGATGATAAGGTTTCAGTATGGGGGGTTGAGACGGGAGTTTTTTGGATTAATTTAAACGATATTCTTGTTGTTAATTATAAACCAAGAGATGAAGATGTATGTCTGCTGATAGAAGCTAAGAATAATGTTGAAGTACGCTTTAGAATAGAATAACGATAGGGTTCTGATAAGGTTGAAAGAAACGAACAAGGCTATAGCTTAAGTCCTCCAGTCTTGTTCGTTGTAAACTTAAATTTCCAAATTGCAATCATTACTGGGCAATCACGCGTCTTGCGCCATAATACCTACTAGACCAATACTGACTATTAATGCTTGCATAGGAAACGCCGCTATTTGATGAGTTGATCATTATGCCATTACCCACATATATGCCGACATGAGATGGGCCTGGTAGATAGGTTGAAAAGAAAACTAAATCACCAGCTGCTAATTTATCTCTCGGCACGCTCTGTCCTTCCCCATATTGATCCCAAGTTACCCTAAATAGTTTGATCCCAAAGTGTCCATAAATATACTGGACATAGCTTGAGCAATCAAATTGTGGGTAAGTTCCTCCCCAGGTATAGGGTACGCCAAGAAAATTTGCGGCAAAAGATAACAAATCCCCTACCTGTCCATTTAATTTGACAGGGGTGCTAATTGTTCCTTGTGAGTTAGCAGAAGTCTGTTGAGAAGCCAGTATTTGAAGATACTTTGCTAGTTCGGCCGGTTGAGCTTGCAGTTGTTCGGCTGTAATTAAGCGCTGAGTATCGCTAGTGTTTTGCTGACCGCGGCTCTGTGCTTGTAAGGACTGAAGTTCAACCTGAGTAAGTGAAGTAATTAAACTAGTCTGCTTGGCCATTGCCACACTCAGAGCATCTAATAGTTGCTGATTAGACTGTACTCTTTCAGTTAGTTTATTGATTTCGTCTTGTTCTAAATCATGCTTTGCTTTTATTGCATTCGAATTCTCAGCTATCTTGATATTAAGATCTCGATAAAAATTAAGAATTGTATCAAT
Organism: Desulfosporosinus sp. BRH_c37; assembly: GCA_001516045.1. GTDB lineage: Bacteria > Bacillota > Desulfitobacteriia > Desulfitobacteriales > Desulfitobacteriaceae > Desulfosporosinus. The sequence continues at coordinate 11,046 of LOEW01000247.1, read as the reverse complement.
ATAGTTGAATCTATTGATCAATTCACCAAGGCTTGTTGACCTTACCAACAAACTTACATACGTCATATAAGGAGTATCCCCATCAGTGTACTGATTTTTAATGTAGTTTCCAAGGGTTTCAGTGTCTTGCTTTTGCTGATCTGCTAACTTTTGTTGCTCCGCAGCTAGATCTTCTATTGTTTTTTTGTGTTGCTCGATAACTAGGTTATCCTGATCAATAGCGCTTTTCAAGACATCAACTGATTCTTGAATTGACTCTGCTTGGGTTACTGCAGAGTCCTCTTGCTGTTGAAGCACGTCAGCTTGATCTATAAGAGAACTAGATTCGTTCTTCAAAGTACTGGGGCTATCATTAAGAGTAGTTGCATAAACAGGTTGTATGAAAGAAGAACAAATTAAAATAGGTACAAGTATACTCAAAAATAAGCGCTTAATTATAAAAACTCTTGAATAACCCATATCTTATTTATCCCTCCTTTAACCGAACTAGTAAAAAACAGAATTCGCCCGACTTAATTAGATTAACAGAGAGCTACAAAACACACAATGGAACATTTTCCCGTGAAACTAGATCTAATTTACTATTTTGATCCAAATCGTAAGACTCCCACTTCTTCAAGTGGGAGTGGTACACCTTATTCTGCTTTGGTGACGAAAGCCTCCAGTACGATAGTCTCCAGTGGAGAGTATCGCCGAAAGCGCACAACCCTTAACGAATACTAAACGCTGTAGGATAGGGTTTCGCCGAGCCGCCTTTCCCCATAGGAATACCTAGCGGCGAAGGAGGTAGAGTCCATCCTACGGCGCACAAGTATTCGTCTATGGTACAGCGCCTTCGGCGTAAGTCTCCACAGGAGACTTACGTCACCGAAGACTCGATGTTCAACTTTAGTTGAACGAGTTCACTTTCCAAGTAATTATAAATTATAATCGATTTGAGAATTTCAGTGACAATCCAAACTTGTCATGACGGTGGGAACATGGTAATAATAAAAAATAAGTTAGGAGAATTATATGGAGAGAATTGCAGTAATATCAGATATTCATGGAAATATGCCTGCACTAGAATCTGTATTAGAGGATATTAAGATCAGAAATATTGAGAGAGTGTTTTGTCTTGGAGACTTAGCAGGCAAAGGTCCTAGTTCAGCCGAGGTAGTAGATAAAATTAAAGAATATTGTGAAGTGGTGATTAAAGGTAATTGGGATTATTATATTTCAGAAAAGGAAGGTAATGAAGTTACAATTTGGCATCAGAAAAGACTTGGGATTGAGAGACTAAAATATATGAAGGCGCTACCAATGTATAAAGAATTTTTTATCAGCGGTAGGTTATTAAGACTATGTCATGCTTCTCCAAATGATCTTTTTCATAGAGTCTACATTTCAACTGAACAAAGTAAGCGAATAAAATTGTTTGAAGCAACACCAACACTTAATATTGAAGCAGATGTGGTAGGATATGGAGATATACATGGTGCTCATATAGATCATTTCCAAGGAAAGACAATTTTTAATGTTGGAAGTGTTGGTAATCCACTTGACATAAACCAAGCATCGTATGGAATAATTGAAGGCAAATTGCATGATAAAAATAAACGGCCATTTGCAATATCTATTGTTAGAGTACCTTATGACATAGAATTGGCTATTGACCAAGCAAACTCTACAGATATGCCTGAGAAACAAGAATATATTAACGAATTGAGGACTGCGATATATAGAGGTAGGAAAGCCTAAGAAGCTGGAAGCCACAAGTTTAACACAATAGATGGGTAAGAATTAAGGATAATAATAAACAGGGTATCGGGAGGCCTATATAATTGCAAGGGACGACTTATATTATGACTTACAGATAAAATATGGAGGGAATGAGTTCGCTTCTGTGTATTTATCCAAATCGTAAGACTCCCACTTCAAGTGGGAGTGGTACACCTTATTCTGCTTCGGTGGGGTAGAGTCTCCCACCGAAGACTTGATGTTCAACTTTAGTTGAACGAGTTCACTGCGGGAGGTTTATATATGCGCCTTGTGATTTTTGATTTTGATGGCACAATTCATCTCGAGGAAACTCCACGCATCTTCTTGCGGGTCTTAAGTCAAAACAAAGGGATGCGCAAAAAGATCCGCAAGTTCTATATTTCGATGTCTTGGGTATATATCTTGTATCATTTTGGACTATGTCGTAAATTAGCAATTAGGCGGGTTTTAAGCGGTATAGCAAATATGATGCGTGGGATGAGTGAGACTCAAATAAAAGAATTTTTCAAACAATGTCTAGATATGGCAAGAGTGAGTTTTAGTCCTGTATCACTTAGTCGGGTCAAGACTCACCTCGAGTCAGATGATCAAATTTTGCTTCTCTCAGGTGCTTTTTCGCAGTTTGTTGCTTTGGTTGCCAGAGATCTGGGTATGAAATTTTGGCTAGGGACCGAGATTGAATTATTGTCCGGCGTTTGCACTGGACGAATAATATCTATCATGAATGGACCCTCCAAGGTACAGGCCCTGGAAACTTTTTTGCAGGAGCAAAAGAAGGTAGGGGTGATTTTTGACATGCACGAAGCTTATGCTTATGCTGATTCAATCCAGGATCTACCCCTGCTATTGCTCGTTGAACACCCAGTGGCCGTTAATCCGGACCAAGAGCTAGAAAAAGAAGCTAAATTAAGAGGGTGGGAAATAATCAAGGATAATTTCCATCGAGGTTAGTAACATCCGAATAGAGAAGGACATTAGGGGAAAGTGAATAACACAAAACAAAGAGAGTTACTTTTAAGGTACTCTCTTTTTCTTTATACAGGAGTTGAAAATTATTAGAATTTGTTGTATAGTGTTCTTATATAGGAACACTATATGAATAATTCGATTTGTACTAAGTATTGATTTACTGTTTTAAGTAGTGAGTTTTAACTACCGAAAGATGAGTTTATAAGTGATCATTGATTTATCTTACTTATGGTGAAAGGTTAGGAGTATCAACGATATGGAAATTATAGAATTGCTGATGAATTTTAATCTCACAAAACAGGATGCCACAATTTATGTAACACTTATAGCGGAGGGTGATCTTACAGGCTATGAAGTAGCAAAACTCACGGGAATTTCACGTTCAAATACCTACATTGCCCTTGCGGGTTTAGTTGAAAAGGGCGCTGCACATGTTATTGAGGGTAATGCAGCGCGCTATACTCCCGTACCAATTGCTGAGTTTTGTGATAATAAAATCAGAAATTTGCAGGAGATAAAACTAAGCCTAATAAGAAATATGCCCAAACGAAAAGAAGTAAACGAAGGGTACATTACTATAAAAGGTAAAAAAAATGTAGTAAATAGAATCACAAAGATGCTAATTGAAGCTGAGAAGAGAGTTTATATTTCGCTATCAGGCGAAACCTTAGATTCAATTAAGCCACAATTAAATCAAGCAGTTTCAAGAGGTCTAAAAGTTGTAATACTTACTAATCCACCCTTTGAACTTAGCGGTGCAACAATTCATTACGTTGAAAAAGCTCAAGATCAGATCAGACTTATTGTGGACTCTGCAAATGTGCTTACAGGAGATATTTTTGATGGGGATAGTTCCACTTGTCTTTATTCAAAAAAGCAAAACCTAATTGATTTGTTTAAGGAGTCGCTAACTAATGAAATAAGACTTATAGAATTAATGAAAAAGAATGGGGTAACAAAATGAAAAAGACATTTGTTAGTTTAGAGCAATTAAAGCAAGTCGTAAAAAAATATCCAACCCCTTTCCATCTCTACGATGAAAAAGGCATCCGAGAAAATGCCCGCAGATTAAAACAGGCATTTTCATGGAATAAAGGTTTTAAGGAGTATTTTGCTGTTAAGGCTACGCCAAATTTATCAATCTTAAAGATATTAAAAGAGGAGGGCTGTTATGTAGATTGTTCAACATTGACTGAACTTTTAATGGCTGATACCGTGGGATTTAATGGAGATGGAATAATGTTTTCAGCAAACGTTACGCCTAAAGAGGATTTGCTGTTGGCACGCAAACTTAAGGCCATCATTAACTTAGATGATCTTACAGATATTGATTTTTTAGAGAATGTCGCAGGTATTCCCGAAACAATTAGTTGTCGATATAATCCGGGTGGTACATTTGCTTACAACAACGTCATCATGGATACCCCCGGTGAAGCAAAATATGGTTTTACATTCGCGCAATTAATCGAAGGGTTTAAAAAACTCCAAAACAAAGGGGTAAAGCATTTCGGGTTGCACGCCTTTTTAGCAAGCAACACCGTAGATAATGAATATTATCCTGTACTTGCTAAACTGCTGTTTGAAACAGCGGTTGTTTTAAACCGAGAGACGGGAGTAGATATTGCCTTTATCAATCTTTCGGGGGGCATTGGTATTCCATATCACCCAGAACAGCAACCCGCTGACATTTTTGCCATCGCTGAGGGTGTTCGCAAGGCCTATGAGGAAATTCTCGTTCCTGCAGGAATGGGCGATGTTGCGATATACACTGAGCTTGGACGATTTGTGTTGGGGCCTTACGGTTGCCTAGTTACAACTGTAATCCACGAAAAGCACATCTACAAGGAGTATATTGGAGTCGACGCCTGTGCTGCCAACCTCATGCGCCCCGCAATGTACGGTGCCTATCATCATATTACGGTTATGGGTAAAGAAGATGGACCCTGCAGCTATAAATATGATATTACCGGCGGTCTGTGTGAGAATAACGACAAATTTGCCATCGACCGTATGCTACCTAAAATTGAGCTTGGCGATTTAATAGTTATTCATGACACAGGTGCACATGGCTTTGCAATGGGTTATAACTACAACGGTAAACTACGGTCTGCTGAAGTTTTGTTAAAAAAGGACGGTTCGACAGAATTGATACGCCGCGCGGAAACACCGGCCGATTATTTTGCAACGTTTAAATTTTAAAGATGATGGAAATCATCATTTGGCTCAGATTACTACGGGTATAAGTAGAATGACGTCAAAATAAGAATGGACTGGGGCTGTACTAAAAAGGAGAATATTACTAGTTTTCTTAAATGGGTTTTATCCGAGGAAGGACAAAGTCTAGTCAAAAAAACCGGATACGTGCCTGTTAACTAGAGCTTAAAAATCTTTATAAGATTTTTAACATACAAATGGATTCATCCATATCCTTGTATTGTCCATAGTTCTCAATCACAGCATACCCTGTTTTATAGTACAAGCCCATCGCTTCAATTAAAGGAGCTCCCGATTCCAATACCAATTTATAAAAGCCCTTTTCTTTGGCACGTTTTTCTAAAAGGCTCATTAATTGCTTTGAAACACCTTTCCCACGATATTCCTTTTTAATGAACAACCGCTTAACCTCAGCGATTCCTCTTTCGAAGAATTTGAAACTAGCACAACCAATAGGATTATTATTTTCATAAGCTAAAACTACATCATGAATATCTTCCAAAGTATTGTATTGAAGATACTGTGTTCGGTTTTCTTCCCCTCCCACAAGATCATTAAGGTAAGCATCTAACAAATGGCACAGTTTAATAAAGTCTTGATTACGACCATCGGTGTATAGAAATTCCATAGTTGCCCTCCATAAACAATCATTTATGTGCGACTTCTACAAGGCGGATACTATGAAGCAAAGTACAAAACCAACGAAAATAGAAGTTATTATCTTTGAACACTAACAGAGATTAATAACTTCTACTTTTCATTGGACTTGTTACTCTTTAACAAGAATTTTTGTAACCTCAGCAATGTATAAGGTATGATGATCAATATCTGGATACCATTTTTCGTTCAGTTCTGGAACAGTAAAACATTCTGGACTAAGCTCTTGGGCATACAATTTATGGCAGAAGATTACGATATTTCCCTCTTCGAAATAAGGCGTATCACTTATATTGAGTACGGTTAAATTTGATTTTTGAATTTTATCTTCGTCTCTGCCTGATACAGTGCCTAGATAACTCAGTTGCTTCTTGAAACTGTCAGCAAAAAAGGTAAGTGAAAATGTGTTGGAATTATCAATAAACTCCTTGGTGTAGCGTTGTGGACGGATTACGATATAGGCTACATTTTTACCCCACATTACCCCAAAGCCACCCCAAGAGGCAGTCATCGTGTTAACCTTTCCGTCTTTTTCCGCGGCGATCAGCATCCAATCTTTTCCTATAAGTTTAAATGGACTATGCTCAAATTGCTCTGGATTTACTTCCTTAAATTTAGACATTTCAAAATCTCCTTTTTATAAACTTTATTATGCAAAGCTGCTATTTGCAATTATAATTTATATATGTAATAAAGCATAGTATTCGTGCAGGCTCATTATGATATGCACAAGAATGTCGAGGAGATAAAATTGGAGTATTTTTCAAACATCGCCTTGGGCTTGTGTTGGTATTTTTATCAAACTAATGCTAGAGTGAAACTCGGTATTAATTAGCCTTGTATTAGTTGGTAAGAATGTAGTATATTTTACAGAAATAACTGTTATGGAAGGTGTGCAATGGTTAAGTTAGTATCCGTTAAGAAGCACTTTAAACAGGTGATACTGATCTTAGTTCTATTATTGATTCTGGCTAGTACCACCGTGCTTGTGATCAATCAGAACGTTAAATCAGTAGGAACAAACTACATCGTTAACTCAAACGAAGTCCCTAACGCTGATGCCATTCTCATCTTAGGAGCTTATGTCTTTCCCAACGGAACGGTATCGACCATGCTCAACGATCGATTAACGACTGGATATGAACTTTACGAGCAAGGGAAGGCCCCTAAACTCATCGTGAGTGGAGATCACGGACGGAAGGATTACGATGAAGTTAATACTATGAAGAGCTTTTTAAAAGACAAAGGGGTCCCGAATCAAGATGTCTTTATGGATCATGCCGGTTTTAGTACATATGAGAGTTTGTATAGAGCAAGAGATATCTTCGAAGTAAAGAAAGTAATCATTGTTACGCAGGAGTATCATCTGATGAGAGCAGTTTATGTAGCTAGGGCATTAGGGATGGAAGCGTATGGTGTTGCTGCTGACAGACGGGATTATGGACAGGCTATGAAGATGTATAAGATCAGAGAAATTGCAGCAAGGAACAAGGATTTCGTGTGGACAAACATTTTTAAACCGAAACCGACCTTTCTGGGAGATGCAATACCAGTTATGGGTGACGGAAAGGCAACCGATGATAAGTAATAGAGAATGGTCGATGCGATTTAAAGGTTAGAACTATGACAGAAGAGGGAGTGTACCATGAATTCTGAACTAAAACGGTCTGTCTGTCCCTATGATTGCCCGGATGCGTGTGGGCTGTTAGTGGAAGTTGTTGACGGTCAAGCAGTGAAGGTAATGGGGGATCCGGAACATCCTTTTACTAAAGGAACGCTATGTCCTAAAATGTTACATTATGAACGGACCGTTCATTCTCCTCAGAGGTTAACCCAACCTCTACAGCGCATCGGAGAAAAAGGAACGGGCCAGTACAAGCCTATTAGTTGGGACGAAGCAATCCAAGTCATTACCGATCGTTGGCAAGGGATTAGGGCTCAATATGGCGCGGAAGCAATTTTACCGTATTCTTATGCGGGGACGATGGGTACAGTCCAACGCAATTGTGGAGAGGGGTTTTTCCACCGCTTGGGTGCTTCTAGATTGGACCGCACGATTTGTTCCTCCTCTAAGAGTTATGGGTGGGCGTCTGTTATGGGAGATACCCTAGCGCCTCACCCAGATGAAGTTGAAAAAAGCGATTTTATACTTTTATGGAGCACTAATCTCTTGGCAACAAACCTCCACCTAATGTATTATGTTCGAGAAGCCAAAAAACGTGGTGCTACGGTTTGGCTCGTTGACACCTATGAAAATCCTACTGCCCAAATAGTTGATAAGGTCATGTTGGTACGGCCTGGGAGCGATGGCGCTTTGGCTCTTGGCATCATGCACATCCTGGATCGCGAAGGGTGGATAGATCAAGAGTTTATGGACAAGTATGTTCAGGGTTTTGAACAGCTGCGATCAGAAGTTTTGCCCGATTATCCACCGGCTAAAGTAAGTCAGATTACAGGGATCGAAGTTAGGTTATTAGAAGAAATGGCGGTTCGTTACGGGAAAGCCCACGCACCTTTTATTGTCTTGGGATCGGGGCTTTGTCGTTATGGCAACGGGGCAATGACGGTTCGCACGATTACCTGTCTTCCAGCACTGGTTGGAGCTTGGAGCAAGCCGGGAGGCGGGTTGCTCGCCAGTATTTCTACTGGAAAGGCATTTCATACCGATCGCGTTACTCGCGAAGATTTATTAAAAGAGCCGACCAGAGTTGTGAATATGAATCAACTCGGTAATGCGCTGACGGAATTATCAAATCCGCCGATTATGAGCTTATTTGTATACCACTCCAACCCAGCAGTCGTAGCCCCTGACCAAACGATGATCATCAAGGGACTTATGAGGGAGGACCTATTTACTGTCGTTCATGAACGATTTATGACGGATACGGCTCGCTATGCTGACATCATCTTACCAGCTACAAGCTCCTTAGAACACTCGGATATCTACCGCTCCTATGGCCATTATGGCATCCAAAGAGCGGCAGCGGTTATTCCACCGGTTGGCGAGTCTATATCTAACTGGGAGGTTTTCCAGTTGCTCGCCCAGGCTATGGGTTTTGAGGAGTTCTTCTTCAATCAAACTGCTGATGACCTTATTAATCGATTGATTAATCCACCGACACCATGGCTTAAGAGTGTGGATCTGGCCAAACTTCAAGCAGGTCGTCCCGTCGAACTCTCCTTGCCTGAGAATTACAAAACAACCTTCCTTACCCCTTCTGCTAAAATTGAATTATATAATCCCAAAGATGCTCAGCCCTTACCAAACTATTTCGAACCTTACGGGGACGATGCCCCATTCTATCTAATGAGTACGCCGAGTTTGTATTCGCTGAATTCTTCCTTTAATGAGCGCCCCGATTTGCTAAGTAAAAAGGAAGCGGCTTATCTTCAAATGAATGTAAAAGATGCAGAAAACAAGAATTTGCAAGATGGTCAAAAAGTGATCGCCTTCAACGAGCGAGGTGAGGTACAGTTTATTCTCAAGCTAACAACTAAAGTTCCCGTAGGAGTAGTCGTTACCGAAGGCCTCTTTTGCAAAGAACAGGCGCTCGGAGAACATACCGTAAATGCCCTAACTTCTCAGCGGCTAACCGATAGAGCAGCGGGAAGTACTCTTTATGATGTAAAAGTAGATGTTAGATTGGCTTGAAAGCAAGATAGGTAACGAGAGCAACAAGGTTGGAAGCACTTAAGCTTCCAACCTTGTTTTTGGATATTCTTAACTTGCTCATAGATAAGCAAGACTAGACTAACAAAGGAAATGGGTATTATTTAACAATAAGTAAGGGGCAAAGGGAATGAGCCATTATGCGTTGCGTAACACTTCCTATAATTGCTCCACCAATGGCTCCATGGCCACTAGTTCCCATGATTACTAAGTCAAAGTCTCTTCTAATTTCGTCTAAGATACATATCGCAGCGTTCCCGGGTATGTGTTTCTTAGTTAAATCGATGTCTCCGACATCAAGGCCTTGCAGTGTAATTTCTAAGGCTAAATCACCGTTTTTATCAATTTGGTCCTGATTAATATCGATGCTATAGCCTGCAGTATATCCATAGTAAGCTTCCTGGGTCATGGTCACGTGGAAAAGCTCTACTTCAGAATTAAACTTTTTGGCAAGTTCTAAGGCTGTTTTGAGGGCATGACGTGAAGGTTCAGAGCCGTCTGTGGGTACTAAAATTCTTTTGAACATAGAATTTATCCTCCTTGTCTGTGTTCATTGCCATTCGGTATAAAAACAAAAATATTATCCTTAAATCTATTTAAGAAAGCCGTTGAGGATTGTATCCTCTGCTTCCTTCTCCGAAAATCCCAGCGACATTAATTTGATTAACTGCTCTGATTCGATTCTTCCAATGGCAGCCTCATGAACAAGTTGTGCTTCACTATGATAGGCAGAGATCCTCGGGGTTGAAAGAACTACAGCATTATGCATAATAATAGCATCACATTGGATATGACCGCGGCATTTGTTTTTCCCGGCTAAATCGAAATAGAAAACTTGTTTAGAATTGTCTTGTGCAACAGACCGCGAAATAATCTGAGCTGAAGAATCTGCACCTAATAACTCAACATTGATACTGGAATCCGCTTCTTGATCCAAGTAGGTCAAGAGACGCTCCGTGACTACAAGCTTGGCATTACCCATCAGCCGGATATCCGTCTCTCTGTTTGTGCGGTCAATTCCTTTAATTTGAATCAGCTCGAGTTCGATAACGGCCCCTTCCTCTGCCTCAATAACCGTCTTGGGATTTAATACTCGTTGTCCTTTTCCTTCACCCTGACCATAGTGCTTTTCGACATACTTGAGTTTAGCCCCTTTTCTAACATAAAAGGTGTGTATTCCGTCATGCTGGGATTTGTGGGTTCCGGAATTATGGATTCCACATCCAGCTATGATCTCCACGTCTGAGTATTCTCCAATTTCAAACGTATTATAGACAACATCATTGATGTTCTCTTCCGTCACAATAACCGGAATATGAACACTCTCTCCTTTGGTATAGGGCTTTACAATCACATCAATCCCCGACTTATCCTGTTTGGTGATGATATCAATATTTGCAGTCGTATTTCGCTGTACCCCCTGGCCATTTTTGCGGATATTGAAAGCCCCTTGGGGGATCTCATGAAGATCGGCCACTTTCTCCAGCATCAGTTTATCCAAGGCATTCAGCATTCTGACCAACCCCTTTCTCACACTTTGTACTACACAAACAAGTATCGTTATTCAAAATTCCAGCAAGAATTATATCTTTTTTGGATTGCGCACTGATCGTACCATTAGCCATGATAATTATTTCATCTGCCAGCTCCATGATCCGTTCCTGGTGGGAAATGATCACAATCGTAGTATCATATTGCATGTGGATGTTTTTAAATGTTTCCGCAAGCTTTTGAAAGCTCCATAAATCAATCCCTGCTTCTGGTTCATCGAAAAC
>LOEW01000246.1 GCA_001516045.1 Desulfosporosinus sp. BRH_c37 | reverse complement strand
TAGCCTGCACCTATTGTTATCAAAATGGGATCAAACACAAAACTCAACTTATGAAACGAGAAATGGCTGATACCTTCTTTGAGCATCTCTTGGTTCAATTTCCAGATCAAAAACCTTTTATTACGTTATTTGGCGGAGAACCCTTAAATGCGTCCCCTCGTCAGAAGGAAATCATTGACTATATCGTTAAAAAGGCCGCCCAAGTTGGATATGCCATCACGGCAGTGACTAATGGGTACGATTTATTGGCGTATTTGGATATTCTTCAACAGACTACGGTCAAGGAAATACACATTACCTTAGATGGACCGCGAGAAGTTCATGACCAACGTCGTTATACTGCAGGTGGGCAAGGGACGTATGATAGGATTATGCTCGGTGTCACGGAAGCAGTTCGGCGCGGCATCCCCATTAATCTACGGGTAGTTATGGATAAATCTAATTTTGAAGAGCTGGTAACCCTTGCTGAAGACTTAGAACGTAGAGGCTGGTTGGATCTTCCAACCAATCGTTTCAAAACCCAAATTGGTCGTAATTATGAGTTGTTTGAGTGCTCTGCCACACCGGCCCATTTACTGGGACACGCTGAACACTGGGCCATGTTTGTCAAGTTGGCAGAGAAACATCCTGTGTTAAAGAAGTTTCATAAGCCTGAATTCAAGGGTATCAATCACCTTGTTCAGACTGGAGAACTATATTTGCCATCGTATGACACTTGCCCAGCCTGTAAAACAGAATGGGTCTTTGATCTCTACGGCGATATTTATGGTTGTACTGCAACGACAGGGCAAAACGAATTTAAACTCGGTTCGTATTTTCCAGTGTTTGAACTCAAGGCCGATGAAGTGAAAGAGTGGCAGGAACGCAGTGTGCTGACGATTCCAGAATGTCAGGCCTGTGAAATTAGCTTGATTTGTGGCGGAGGGTGTGGTGCAGTAGCTAAAGATCGACAGGGAAAAGTTCTGGCTCCGGATTGTCATCCCATTAAAGAACTGTTAACGATAGGTCTGAATTATTATGCTGATGATCTACTGAAGATGGGTCATTAGGGAGGGAGATAAAATGCCAAGTTATGATTTAGTTTGTCAAGCGTGCGGTCACAAATTTGAGGTCTTTTGTAGCATAAGCCAAAAAGATCACCAAAAATGTCCAGAATGTAGTAGTGATAAAATCAAGCAGCTGCTAACGACGGTTAATGTCGTCGGAAAAAGTGCTGGTGTAGATAGAGGGTCTGGAGTCTCGAACGCTGCACCTCCGCGCTTTGGCTGAGCAGGGTGCTAAACGAGAAACCGTGTGTTTCTCATCAAGTCTATATCCCTTTTTTACAGCTAAAGTTTCCATCAATTGCGTTGATATTTAAGATTGAGTGAATATTTGTTAATATTAGTTAGATAACAAGAGCAAGTATTGCCCAGGTTAGGCAAGACTTGCTCTTGTATTTTTTGGTAAACTGTGTAAAAAAAATTATTTTAAACCCGAAGGAGAAACTCTTTTAAGCTAGAATACAACCTTTAGAAGCAGAAAATTAGTGTAAAGAGGCTGGAACTATGGAGAATGAGCGGTTTATAGGTATTGAAGAAATATATTTGTTTAACCGAGGAGAATTGTATAAGAGTTATACGAGGTTTGGCGCTCATGTCGTTGAAGAAGGCGATTTACACGGAACCTACTTTGTAGTCTGGGTTCCGGATGCCGAGGCTGTATATGTAGTGGGTGATTTTAATAACTGGTGTTCTAAGCAGAATCCGATGAATGAAGTCGGTAATACGGGTGTGTGGACGCTCTTTATGCCGGAGATTCTTCTGGGACAATTATATAAATACGAAATCCAGGTAAGGGGCGGGGAAATATTCTTAAAATCTGATCCCTTCGCCTTCTACTCTGAGCTAAGACCTTTAACTGCATCTAGGGTTTATTCTCTGGAGGGTTATGCTTGGCTGGATCAGGAATGGATTTCTCGAAGTCGAACAAGTAATCCGCAGGAGAAGCCTATGTTAATTTATGAGGTCCATTTGGGTTCCTGGAGAAGGAAAGTGGATGGGGGCTTTTACAATTGGCGGGAATTTGTTGAGGAATTATTAACTTATGTTCTGGAAATGGGTTACACGCATATCGAGCTCATGCCTATCATGGAGCACCCCTACGATGGTTCTTGGGGATATCAAGTGACGGGTTATTATTCCTGTACAAGCCGATATGGGAATCCACATGATTTTATGTATTTTATAGATCGTTGTCATCAAGCTGAGATAGGGGTGATTTTGGACTGGGTGCCCGGGCATTTTGTCAAGGATGCCCATGGTTTAGGGCGATTCAATGGAATGTCGGTCTACGAAAAGGACGAACATGGACAATGGGGAACCTATAATTTTGATTTTTCGAGAACAGAAGTTTGGAGTTTTCTAATTTCTAATGCACTTTTCTGGTTTGAAACCTATCATGTTGACGGACTTCGAGTGGATGGGGTCAGTAGCATGCTCTATCTAGATTATGAGCAAGGGAAGCAGTGGGAACGTAATATCTATGGAGGACGGGAAAACTTGCAAGCCATGGCCTTTATGCAAAGACTGAATGAGGTTGTGTTTCGCGCCTATCCAGGAGCGCTCATGATTGCTGAAGAAGCGACTGATTGGCCACTCGTTTCTTCTCCCACCTATCTCAATGGACTTGGTTATAACTATAAATGGAATATGGGTTGGATGAATGACACTTTACGCTATATGCAACTTGAGTTTTCTCAGCGGAAAGACCATCATCATCTTTTGACCTTCTCTTTGACCTATGCTTTTTCTGAGAATTTTGTACTGCCACTTTCTCATGATGAAACAGTCCATGGTAAGCAGTCGCTGTTAGATAAAATGCCTGGTGATTATTGGCAAAAATTTGCGGGCTTAAGGAATTTAATGGGATATTTTATGGGGCATCCTGGTAAGAAGTTGATGTTTATGGGTGGAGAGTTTGCTCAGTTCATAGAGTGGCGTTATGAAGCAGAACTAGATTGGTTCCTTTTGGACTATGAGATGCACAAAAAATATCAGGAATATGTGAGGAATATTAATAAACTCTATCAACGGGAAAAAGCCTTATGGGAAAACGACCATGATTGGTCAGGGTTTGAATGGCTTGACGTAGATAATAAGGAGCAAAGTATCCTCGCTTTCTGCCGCAAAGCGAAAGATCCTGATAATTTCCTGATTATACTAATAAATCTTCAGCCTAGGAGTTATGAAAATTTTCGAGTTGGGGTTCCTCAAAAGGGAATTTATCAGGAAATATTCAATTCTGACCAGGAAATTTATGGCGGCACAAATCAGCTTAATCTTTCACCGCTGGTTGCTGAGAACTTTGCCTGGTGTGGACAAGCTTTTTCCTTAAGAATTAACGTCCCTCCCTTAGCAACCATTATATTTAAACCACAGTAGTGTACTCGTTCAACTAAAGTTGAACATCGAGTCTCACGATTGGATCAATACAAAAGCGATCAAACTATCAAAGAATATGTAGCCTGCTCTGGAAGATGAATACTCAGGACATTCTGATTACGACTTAAATTTTAAGGACTTAGAGAGTTGAGTTCTTCAAGTTTGCAGGCGCAAAGAGAAAGGGGAAAGAGTATGCAAAAACAAGAGTGCATTGCAATGCTTTTGGCGGGAGGACAGGGAAGTAGGTTAGGAGGTCTGACTCATAATATCGCTAAGCCTGCGGTTTCATTTTGTGGCAAATATCGAATTATCGACTTTAGTTTAAGTAATTGTGCGAATTCAAATATTAACACGGTAGGAGTCCTCACTCAATATAAACCGTTCTTGCTAAACTCATATATAGGGTTGGGTTCTGCTTGGAATTTAGATAATCCATTTGGCGGTGTGCATATTCTCCCACCTTATGTTGGAGAAAATGAGGGGAGTTGGTATAAAGGAACCGCCAACGCAATTTACCAAAACCTTGATTTTATTAATTTCTATGATCCGGAGTTTGTCCTCATCCTCTCAGGGGACCATATTTACAAGATGAATTATCTTTCGATGCTAAACTTTCACAAAGAGAAAGGATCCGAGATTACGATATCAACGATCGATGTTCCCTGGGCGGAGGTTTCTCGGTTCGGGATTGTGACGATTGATGAAGACAATAGAATAATCAAGTTTACGGAAAAATCCCGTTATCCGGAGAGTAATTTAGCCTCGATGGGGATTTATATTTTTAACTGGCCCATCCTTAAACAGGCTTTGATTAGAGATGCGCAAGATCATCTATCTGAAAATGATTTTGGGAAAAATATTATACCTAAACAGATAGAATTAGGAAGGAAGTTATATGCTTATAAGTTCCAGGGTTACTGGAGAGATGTCGGCACGATAGAAAGTTACTATAATGCCAACATGGAGTCTTTAGGCGGGAAAGACTCGATAGATTTATTTGATCCTGTACAAAGGGTATTTTCCAATGAAGATATCCTACCCCCCCAATATGTTGGTCCAACAGCCAAAATCCAAAATAGCCTGATCAGTAATGGTTGTGTGGTACTGGGACAGGTGAGTCATTCAATTTTGGCGCCGGGGGCTTATGTTGGGGAAGGATCCATTGTCGAGGATTCAATCTTACTACCCCATGCGAAGGTTAATCGTCAATCGAGGATTAATAAATCAATTGTTGGTGAAGGTGCGAAGATTATGAGTCATTGTTCAATCGGAAGGGAACCAGGTTCTAATCCGCAACAGGCTGGAATTACAGTCCTTGAGGACCATTATCTGCTAGAAAAAGGCTCTGTCATCCAAGCGGGCAGCAATCTAAATTCAGCTTGTTAAGATAAACTAAGGGGGAAAGAAGATGCATAACGTAATTGGTATCCTGTTTGGAAATAATGGCTCTGATATTTTGCAGGGGTTAGCATTCCAACGATCAACTGCAGCGGTTCCGTTTGGCGGACGCTACCGATTACTTGATTTTGCTCTGTCAAGCATGGTTAACTCTGGAATCAGGACGATAGGATTGGTTACCCCTCGCCATTATCGGTCGATTCTTGATCACTTGGGGGCTGGGAAAGAATGGCTTCTAGATCGTAAATCTGGTGGATTGTTTATCTTACCTGGTGCAATTCAAGGGTTGTCAGGCCAAAGTGGAAGATTTGCACTGAAAGATTTACAGCTAAATATTGAGTATCTGCAAAAAGACTTCTCGGAAAACATCATTATAAGTGGGTGTAACCACGTTTTTAATATGAACTATCAAGAAGCCTTTGATTTACATGAGACAAAGCAGGCGGATATAACTCTGATCTATAAAGAAAGTGACGATTCTGCCGCTATGGTTGGAAAAGAACGTCTTATCATCGGAGATAACCAAAAAATTCTTGATATTCAAGGCCAGGATACTCCAGAAACGACTGGACAAATTCATGATTATTTTGCGGACATGTTGATTATCCGGCGAAAGCTTCTGTTAGAGATTATCGAAGGATATAGGTCAATCGAGACCGTAAACTTAATGGACGCTATCCAGGAAAATATTCGATCACTTAAAGTTTATGGTGTTCAGTTTAACGGTTACTATGGAACCATAAATTCTGTCAAAGATTATTTTGACAGGAGTATGGAATTACTCAATCCGAAAATTCGCAAAGAAGTCCTGACGGGTCAGGATCGGATTCATACCAAAATTGTGGATAATCCGCCTACTAAACATGGTGCTCACGCTAAAGTATCCAATTCCTTGATTTCAAGTGGGTGTACTATTGAAGGAGAGGTTTATGATTCAATTTTATCTCGGGGTGTGATTGTTGAACGGGGGGCCACCATTAGAAACTGCATTATTATGCAGAAGTGTAAAATTGCTGCTGATACTGGTTTGAATTATGTAATTCTCGATAAGTTTGTGAAAGTTCGCGCAGGAAATGTGTTGAAGGGGAAAAAAAATACACCCTTGGTAGTACTTAAAGGGTCAGTGGTCTAAAATTGAGAAAGAGAGATAATATAAGAATGTATTTGCCATAGCGAAAGCTCATTCAAGTTGCCCTTATGCTACAAAATGTTAGTTATACTTTCTGATAAGTATGAAGTGAAAATGATGCTGCAGGAGTGTAGAAATGGAATTTTTTGTGTATCATGACTCTCATAATTTAGATTACCGTCAGCCCTTTGGAGCGGTTGCTTGTGGTCAGATAATTAGGTTTCGTTTGGTAATACGCTCGGCGATTCAAGTGGAGGACTGCTATTTACGCCTTTGGGAGATGGATAAGGAGCGCTTAGTTCCTATGCTTCCAAAACTAGGAGAAATTCTGGATCAGGCTGTAGCCGAAGGGCTTCATACGGTCACTACTATTAATAGTGCGCCTGAAAGTGAGGAACAAAAGGTCGTATTTGAGGTGGAGTATAATGCCCCAAACAAACCCGGACTTGTCTGGTATTATTTTAAGATTTTGGTCGGTGATAAAACATTCTTTTATGGCAACAATGAGGATAAGTTGGGAGGGGAAGGAAGCCTCGGAAAAGAAGAGCCTCCTTCCTACCAAGTGACAGTACATTATCCCATGGAGATTCCGGCGTGGTATAAACAGGGAATCATGTATCAAATCTTTGTGGACCGTTTCTATCATGCCCATAAAGATGGGTTCGATCTATATCCTAGAAAAAACGCCCTTTTGCATGCTAATTGGTATGACACTCCCTTCTATATTAAAGACGAACAAGGTAGAGTAACTCATTGGGATTTTTTTGGCGGGAATCTGTTAGGGGTTATAAAAAAGTTACCATATCTCCACGAGTTAGGGATAAGCATCATCTACTTTAATCCTATCTTTGATGCTCCAAGTAATCATAAATATGATACTGCAGATTATCAGAGCATCGATCCCATGTATGGAGACGAAGAGATTTTCGAGCAATTAATCAAAGAAGCGAAACGATTCGGAATCGCTATAGTGTTGGATGGCGTATTTAGTCATACGGGGAGTGATAGCGTATATTTTAATCGCTATTCTACATACCCTAGTTTGGGTGCTTATCAGTCTCCAGAGTCTCCATGTTATCAGTGGTATCAATTCAAGCCAAATAGCAAGGAGTATAAGTCCTGGTGGAATGTTGATGCTTTGCCAGAAGTGGATGAACTAAACCCCTCGTTTCAAGAATTTATAATGGGTTCAAAAGATGGGGTTATACAGAAGTGGATGAAAAAGGGGATTGCCGGCTGGCGCTTGGATGTGGCGGACGAGCTTCCGGATCAGTTTATTCTGAAATTGAGGCAAACAATAAAAACTATTAATCCTGAAGCAGTCCTGATTGGAGAAGTATGGGAAGACGCCACGAATAAGCAGAGCTATGGTAAACTACGGGAGTATTTTTGGGGCCATGAGCTGGATGCTACAATGAATTACCCTTTCCGAGATATTTTTCTTAACTTGATTCTTAGTAAAACAAGTCCAAGCGTGGTTCATCAACAAGTGATGAGCTTGTATGAAAATTATCCTCGAGAGAATTTTTATGGGGCCATGAACCTCATTGGAAGTCACGATCGAGAGCGAATCTTAACTCTCTTAGGGGACGCTCCTGTCGAACAGGAGCTGCCGGAGACACAGAAGCAAACCTTTAAACTCTCGACAGAAGCTCGGCAATTAGCAGCAGAAAGGCTAAGGCTAGTTAGCCTGCTCCAAATGACCTTTCCCGGGGTACCGTGTGTCTATTATGGGGATGAAGTAGGGCTGGAAGGATATAGTGACCCTTATAATCGCGCTACTTATCCCTGGGATAGAGAAGATAAAGAAATCTTGGAGTGGTATAAAAAGATTATCCGCCTGCGTTTAGAGTATGAGGTATTACAATCGGGTGATTTCCTATCATTTTACATTGAACCCGATATTTATGGATTTAGACGGTCTGGGAGAGATGAAGAAATCACAGTTTTGATTAACCGCCACACAACACAAGCGCAAGAAATCAATTTGCCCCAGAATTTGCACAAGAACCTGATGCAGAGTCCTTTAGTTATGAATTTACTGAGTGGAAACATCAGCGCTGGGCAAACTGCTCAACCCCTTAACCTAGGTCCTTTGTCAGCTCAAGTTCTATTTAGTAAACAAAACCTGTCACCTTTTCCTAGCCAAGATTTTTTTCGTGCTTGCGGAGTGTTGATGCACATTAGCTCCTTGCCTTCGGACCTGGGGTCTGGGGATATGGGCGAAGAGGCTTACCAATTTATTGATTTTTTAGTTGCCTCCGGTCAATCTTTGTGGCAAGTCTTGCCTTTAAATCCTGTAGGGTTAGGGGGATCTCCCTATCAGAGCGATTCTGCTTTCGCTGGAAACTCGAGATTGATCAGCCTGGATGGCTTAATCCGAGCGGGACTATTAGAAACGGATTTTGCTGACGAGTTGTCTCCGGCAACGTTGACGCCTGAACTGTTTAAAGAAGCTAGTCTCCGAAAAGCCTTTAAAGCCTTTAAGGCCCAAAGCCAAGAACGAGACTTTGATCAAACAGAACCAGAGTCGAGGTATCTTTCTCGGCAAAACTATTTGAGCTTTCTAATAAATAATCAGGAATGGCTGAAGGATTATGCCTTGTATCGAGCTTTAAAGACCCAATTTGGGGAGGTAGCCTGGTACGATTGGGAACCGGAGCTTGCTGGGCGCAACACGGATAAGTTGGCGGAGTATTCCCGACAACTTGAGGAAGAGCAAGAATATAACAGGTTTGTTCAATATACCTTTTATTATCAATGGCAAGAGCTTCGGCAATATGCTAAAGCTAAGGGTATCAAATTGATAGGGGATATCCCTATTTTTGTAGCTGCCGATAGCTGCGACGTATGGGTAAACCCCCAGTTTTTTAAACTGGACGAGGACGGCAAACCTGCGAAAGTAGCGGGAGTTCCTCCTGATTATTTTTGTAAGAAAGGCCAGTTATGGGGAAATCCCGTTTATGATTGGGATGCCTTAGCTTCAGCAAATTACTCTTGGTGGAAGCAAAGAATCAAACTCGTGCTCGGGTTCTTTGATTTTATTCGTCTTGACCACTTCCGAGGTTTTGAGGCTTATTGGGAGATTGATGCGCGGGAAGAAACAGCAATCAACGGCCGCTGGATGAAAGGACCCGGGAAACGGTTTTTTGAAAGTTTGGCGGAGGAATTTGGAGAGTTGCCTTTCATTGCCGAGGACTTGGGAGTTATCACTCCGGAAGTCAACGTTTTGAAGCGGATTTTTGGATTTCCAGGCATGAAGGTTCTTCAGTTTACTGCGCTAGAGGATGTACAATTCGAAGAAGATTCTAATCTTATCTATTACTCAGGTACGCATGATAATGATACCTTGGTTGGCTGGTATAAGACGACCTTGACTGATGAAGAAAAATCTGGCCATGCAAGAGAAGATCAACAGGATGAACCAGCAGTTGCATGCCGTAGACTAATTGAAGCTTTGTACAGGAGCCCAGCCCCTTGGGTGATTACTCCGCTGCAAGATATCCTGGGTTTAGACACAGACGCAAGGATGAATGTTCCAGGGGCAATCGAAGGGAATTGGCAATGGAGCCTGAATAAGGAGTTATTGACAACTGAAGTGAAGGATTGGCTTCGTTCTTTAGCTGAAAAAGCAAAGAGATTGCGTGTATAAGTGTTTAAAGGTATAGGTTTTCAACCGATGCCTTTATTTTTTTTGAGATAAATTTTTATCAATATGGTTTACAAATGGAACAGATATAATAAATCTTTAGAAGTAAAAGTAAACGACGGCAGGAAATTAGAGTTATTGAGAGAAATATAGTAAATAACGAATGAATTGCAAATTCGACACAAGGCACTTACATAGAATCAATGGGATGTTAGTTTGAAGCACAAAAATTTAGGAACGATTGGAGAGGTAATATGTGAAAACAGATCAAGGTATTTTATTAGAAACTGGTACTGGTGAGGTTGAAATCCTGCATTTTACAGTAGGTGGAGAACATTATGCGATCAATGTTGTTAAGGTAAAAGAGATTATTCACATTGATAATATTGCCAAAGTACCCCTCACGCATCCTGCTGTGCAGGGAATTTCTCTGATAAGAGGGGAAGTTATATCTGTCATTGATATGAAACAAGTTCTTGAAAATGTGAAAAATGAAGATGTTAGAGAATCAATGGCCTTGGTTTGTGAATTTAACAAGATCAAAGTGGCATTTTCGGTTGATGATGTAGTGGGAATTTCAAGAATAAAATGGAGTGATATTCATAAACCAAGTTTGTTGATTGCAGATTCCCTAGTTATCGGCAATATTAATTTAGATAATATGCTTCTCATGCTTCTTGACTTCGAAAAAATAGTCATGGATATTAGTCCAGAAGTAGGGATTAACCTTGATAGAATCGAACATTTAACAAGCAATGAAAAACGGGAGAATTACAAGATTATATTAGCGGATGATTCGCCCTTAATTCGTGAAGTACTTAAGAGTACCCTGACACGGGCCGGTTTTAAAAATTTGAAATTTTTTAATGACGGAAAAGAAATTTTAGATTATATTATTGGAATCTACAATGAAAAAGGGAGAGCTTTTATTGATGATATTAACTTGTTAATTACTGATATTGAGATGCCCCAGATGGATGGTCATATGTTAACGCGAACGATTAAGGAGCATCATGATCTTAAAGAATTACCAGTTTTCATATTTTCATCCCTGATTACTGGTGACTTAAAACATAAAGGTGAAGCAGTTGGCGCAGATGCCCAAATAAGTAAACCTGAAATCTCTGAACTGGTAAACCTAATTGATTCGATGATGGATAGAGTGGCGATGCATCATCGATAATTTTGTATTGACACAAAGCTCATAATCTAATACTATATTAATATAGCTGAATAAACATCTGCAAAGACTATGATGGAGAAAAGTAGATTACATGTTAATTTTCAGGGAGGAAGGGTCGCTGACTGAAAGCTCTTCTAAAGATGACAGTAATTGAAGTTCGCTCCGGAGTTGCCAGCTGAACGGTTCGCCAAGTAGGATTGGACGGTTCTTCCCCGTTAGGCGAAGGAGGTATCGGAATTTGTTTCGGCACCTTTGAGAGAGGACTTCTTTGAAGTCAAGTTGGGTGGTAACGCGAGAAATACTTCTCGTCCCTATGGGGTCGAGAAGTTTATTTTTTTGCCCTCTTTCATTGTGTTAACAAATTATCCTGTACCTATTGAGTGGACCATGATTGGTCAAGTTGGGTGGTAACGCGAGAAAACTTCTCGTCCCTATGGGGTCGAGAAGTTTATTTTTTTGCCCGAGTTCACTGTGTTAATAAATCATTATGTACCTAACTGAGTGGACCAACGATTGGTCAAGTTGGGTGGTAACGCGAAAGGCAAAGTTTAGTTGAGGAGGCAACAAATGAAAGTTCCAGTG
The DNA here is from genome assembly GCA_001516045.1 of Desulfosporosinus sp. BRH_c37. Lineage (GTDB taxonomy): Bacteria > Bacillota > Desulfitobacteriia > Desulfitobacteriales > Desulfitobacteriaceae > Desulfosporosinus. The sequence continues at coordinate 1,443 of LOEW01000246.1, read as the reverse complement.
TCTGAATTACAACAAAGGGTAAATAATTTACAAGAAAATTTGCAAAGGAAAGAGATCGATGGGGCATTATTAGTGCAAAGAGCTGATACATTTTATTATAGTGGAACAGCTCAAAATATTCATATTTATATTCCTCAGGTCGGAGAACCATTGGTTATGGCTTATCGTGATGTAGCCAGAGCTGAAGAAGAAACGGCTTGGAATGTAATACCTCTATTAGGGCTTTCGAAAATCCCGGGTTATCTTAAGGAGGCAGGTCTACCCTTGCCTCAAGTATTAGGCTTAGAGTTTGACGTCCTACCGGTTAGCAATTATGAACGATATCGTAGGGCATTTAAGGAAATTAGTTTTGTTGATGTTTCAGCATTTATTCGTTTGCAAAGAGCAACTAAATCAGCATGGGAAATAGCCCGTTTAGAGGAGACTGCTCTTGTATTTCCACAAGTCTTGGCCTATGCTCAAGAGATTTTACGCCCGGGGTTAACTGAAGTTGAGTTTGACTCACATCTAGAGCAAAAGGCACGGGCTGCCGGGCATGAAGGATATTCACGGGTACGTGGTTTTGGTTCTGAATTTCATTTTGGCGCGGTATTTTCAGGTTCGAGGGCTACGCTGTCAGGCTGTTTTGACGGTCCAATAGTTGGCAGAGGAGCTTCGATTGCTTTTCCCCAAGGACCTTCTAAGGCTGTTATCCAAGCAGGAGAGTCAATTATTCTGGATTTTATTACCGTAGTTAATGGTTATCAAACAGATCAGACTCGGGTCATAGCTTATGGTAATATGTCCACGGAACTACTTGCTGCGCATGAAACTGTTTTAGAGGTTGAAGAAAGATTGCGTAAAGCTATGACACCAGGAAGGATTGCAGGGGAAATCTATGATGAAATTATGACTTGGGTCAGAGAAAATACACCGTATGAACAAAACTTTATGGGTTTTGGTCAAACACGGGTTGCCTTTATAGGGCATGGAATTGGGCTGGAACTTGATGAGTTGCCAACAATCAGCCGAGGTGCCAAAGAAGTGTTAGTTTCCGGAATGGTTGTAGCCATCGAGCCTAAGTTTGTTTTCCCAGGTTTAGGGGCAGTCGGCATCGAGGATACTGTTGTCGTTGAGGGAGCAGAAGGTGCTCGCTTTCTGACCTTGTCGCCAAGGGAACCAATTATTGTACGGTAAATGTGACAATTAGGGGTTTTTCAGGAGACGCATAAATTAGTGTTGACATTAAGCTTATCCAACCGTAAGACTCCCACTTCTACAAGTGGGAGTGGGACCACATACTCTGCTTCGGTGACGAAAGCCTCCAGTACGATAGTCTCCAGTGGAGAGTATCGCCGAAGCCGTGATCCCGAAAAGAGTACTTATCGGCGTAGGATAGGGTTTCGCCGTAGCTGCATATCCCAAAAGGAAAACTTCGCGGCGAAGGATTAGTATCGCCGAAGC
>LOEW01000245.1 GCA_001516045.1 Desulfosporosinus sp. BRH_c37 | reverse complement strand
CACTGGAGACTATCGTACTGGAGACTATCGTATCTGAAGCCTCGATGTTCAGCTGTAGCTGAACGAGTTCACTTGAAAATTGAGTAAAATATAGGGCCAAGCCCAGATGAAAATAGAGGAAGGGGATTAGGATTAGGATGGGATACAAGTTAAGAGGTAAAACATTTGAAGAGTTTATTATTGATGAAGAGATTTTTACGGCATCTCGGACCATTACCGAGGCAGATGTGGTTAATTTTGCTGGGCTTTCCGGTGATTTTAACCTGTTGCACACCGATGAGGAATTTATGAAAAGCTCTGAATTTGGCGGCCGGATTGCGCACGGAGCATTGGTTGCAGCAGTATGTTCCGGGCAGGCCAATCAATTGGGTATCTACGAGGGAACAACAATTGCGGTTGTCCAAGTGACCACCAAATATACTGGAGCTGTCCGTCTTGGAGATACAGTTAGGACAATTATCAAATGCATTGACAAAAGAGATAGCAAGAAACCGGACCGGGGGGTAGCTACCTTTAAGATTACTATGCTTAACCAGCAGGACCAGTCGGTCCAAGAAGCTGAATGGATAATCATTTTGAAGAAGAAACTGTAAACTGTGCAAATTTAACAAAACGTACTAAACACCGAGGGTTACAAGAAAGCCATAACTTTTGGGTAACCCTACTAAACGGAATGAAAGAAAAAACAATAACAATGAACAGTTATGAGAGTTACTCATGGTATAAAACCCATCATTACTGCAATTCATGGATTTGTGCTAGAGGGGAGGTGCAAATTTATTATTTGAATATTTAGTTATTTAGCGCAGGGCAAATTTATTGAAATGAATGGAGCGTATTTTATGGAAACTATTCATCCACTTTTACAGTCAATTATTGCCGTAGCGCCATCCATCATGGCATGTTCACCCCAACTAATGAATCTGGTAATAACTGACACCACTCACCACCTCTTGCACATTCCGATCCAGGAACTTGATTTAAAAATAGTACCAGGCACTCCGGTTCCTGAGGGTACTTTGATTAAAGAGGTTTTGAGCACTGGACAACGAGCGAGCAAACGCGTAGGGGCTGAGGTTTTCGGTAAACCATTCATAGCAGTAGCGGTGCCGATTTATGACAAAGATCACAAACTTATTGGTACACTTGTAACGGGTAGCAGTATAAGTATGCAAGAGCAAACTCAGGCCGCCGCCAACGGTCTGCTGGTCAGTTTTCAAGAGTTAGCTGCGGGGTCGCAAACACAATATGCTACTTCCCAGCACCTAGCTAGCATTGCGCAAACTCTGACAAATGGATTTACATCTATCGTGTCTGATGTCAAAAAAACCGATAATATAATATCTATAATTAAAGCAGTAGCCAACCAAACAAATATTTTAGGCTTGAACGCAGCAATTGAAGCAGCCCGCGCTGGTAAGCAAGGCCTAGGGTTTGCCGTGGTGGCAGAGGAAATTAGGAAATTGGCAGGTGGCACCAATAAATCAGTGTCTGAAATATCCTCTGTTTTAAAGGAAACGCATGAAGCGGTAAATCGTCTGATCACCGAAATCACTGAAATTTCCGCTATCTCCGAAGAGCAAGCGGCCACCGCCGAAAAGTTTGCCGTTACATCAGACAAAATCAACTCCATGGTCGCTGTGCTGCAGTCTTTAGCGGACAAGTTGATCTAGCTACATTTGGTGATTTTCTGACTTTAGTTGAGCGATAAGGCCCTATTTACCACTAAAGATCCTTCCATAACAGTTTTTAACGGTCTACATGAAATGGCTGAGGCAAGAGGACTTTACTAAAGGGGTTTTTAGAACAAGTTCAGAATGTCGTTCATGGTACAACTATCACGACTAACGCAGTCCTTACCGGGAATGGGGCGTACGGCAACTGGCTTGATATCTAGTAAGGGACCGTTTTCTCCAATATTAATATTTTTAAATAATATATAATTTAAACAATAGATATAATAGTCCGAATATTTAATTATTAATCAGTTAATATGCATACTATTGTGGTTTGTGCCAATTTGGTATACATGATTGAAGAAAACTTAGTTGAAAAGGTTAAGTCTTGCTTGGTTTTGGATTATGTCTAAGGTAGCCAAAAATGAATTAATCTCGAAAAGGAGGTAGAAAGAATATGTTAAAGAAAATTTTTCTAAACATTAATGGTGTGAACAGAATGTTTGTTTGTGATCCAGAGGATTCTCTGGCAGATTCATTACGCTTACTTGGCCTCACTGGCACCAAAGTAGGTTGTAATACCGGACAGTGTGGTGCGTGTTCTGTTCTTCTCAATGGTAAGGTCGTTCGGTCATGCGTCAGAAAAATGAAATCTATTCAAGAGAATAGCAAGATTGTAACTATCGAAGGAATAGGAACTCCTACCAATCTTCATGCGTTGCAGCTTGCCTGGACTGTTTATGGAGGTGTGCAATGTGGTTTCTGCACGCCGGGTTTTATCGTATCGGCTAAAGGTCTCTTGGATGAGAATCAGAGCCCTACTCGAGAGCAAGTAAGGGAATGGTTTCAGAAAAACCGCAATGCCTGTCGTTGTACTGGTTACAAGCCACTTGTGGATGGCGTAATGGCGGCTGCCAAAGTAATCCGTGGAGAAATGACGATGGAGGAATTGGCATTCAAAATTCCTGAAGACGGGAGAATCTACAATACAGCTATTCCAAAACCCTCGGCTATTGCTAAGGTCACTGGAACCTGTGATTACGGTGCCGATCTGAATTTGAAGCTTCCCAAAGATGTACTTCATTTGGCTTTAGTACATGCAAAAGTGTCGCATGCTAATATTCTATCCATCGACACTTCAGAGGCAGAGAAAATGCCGGGAGTTTACAAAGTTATCACCAGTAAGGATATAAAGGGAACTAACTACATGAACGGATTGTGCTTTGTTCCCACCAACAAGAGCGACGGCTATGACCGCTCGATTATTAATGATAAAAAGGTGTTTCAATATGGGGATGTTCTTGCAGTAGTTGCTGCTGATACTGAGAAAAATGCCAGAGCCGCTGCCGACAAGGTGAAATATGAATTGGAAGTACTACCTGCTTACATGAACGGATTAGACGCGATAGCCGAAGATGCAATGGAGATCCACCCTGGAACACCAAATTTATTCCTGGAATTACCAATCAGAAAAGGTGAAGAGAGTGGACCGATCATGGAATCTGCTCCTTACGTGGTGGAAGGAAGTTTCTATCTCCAACATCAGCCTCATCTAGTCCTTGAACCGGATGTTGGTATGGCTTATCGGGATGAAGAGGGACGGATTACAGTTCAAAGCAAAAGTCAGTTTTTGCAGGCTATACCTGTGATGGCCGGACAAGCTTTGGGACTTGAAGCGGATCAGATTCGGGCCATTCAAAACCCTGTCGGAGCTAGTTTTGGCTACAAAATGAGTCAATATACAGAAGCCTTGTTAATTGCCTCGGCATTGGCTACCGGAAAAACGGTATGCTTACGGCTCGATTATGCTCAGCAGAGCTTCGTAACAGGCAAACGTTCAGCTTCTTACTTTAATGTGAAAATGGCGGCCGATAAGGATGGTAAATTGCTGGCAATGGAAGAAGATTTCTTATTTGATCATGGCGCATACCACGAAGGAACGTCTGAGCCACTGCTTGAGAAAGGCTTACGTTTTTGTGGTGCAGGCTATCACATTCCTAGTATTCGCGGCATAGGAAGAATATGCGCTTCGAATCAGACTTTTGGTACTGCTTTCCGTGCCTTTGGTTCACCACAGGCTTTACTTGCTTCAGAATCTCTAATGGATATGTTAGCTGAAAAAATAGGTATGGATCCCCTGGAATTCCGCTACATCAATACTTATCGTCCAGGTACCACCATGCCCTCCGGTTGTGAGATGGATATTCATCCTTTCCCTGAACTGCTGGATTTAATGCGTCCGAAATATAAAGGAGCGCTGGAACGTGCCAAGCAAGAATCTACTCCCGAAAAAAGAAGAGGAGTTGGAATTACCTTAGGTATATATGATAGCTCGTTTGCGGCTAATGACTATGCTGAAATTGATATTGAACTTAACCCTGATGGAACTGTAACACATTTCAGCGGCTGGCATGACATGGGGCAGGGCGCTGATGGAGGAGCACAAATGTTAGCTCATGAAGCCTTAAGACCACTTGGACTACAGCCTGAACAAATTCCTCTGATCATGAACGACACGGCTATTACTCCATTTACAGGTGCAGCAGCAGGGAGTCGTACGCATTATATGGCTGGTAAGGCAACTATTGACGGAGCTAATAAATTGATGGATGCCATGCGTAAGCCTGACGGTACTTTCCGTTCCTATGAGGAGATGGTCAAGGAGAATATCCCAACGAAATACAAAGGAATTGCTTCCACTGCTGGTTATTCTTCCCAATGCGATTTAAATACGACGCAAGGGAACCCTAATCCGACGTATACCTTTGGTGTTTTTTTGGCCGAGGTAGAAGTTGACACTAAGACCGGAAAAACAAAGGTGCTGAAAATGACTTTACATGGTGATTTTGGAACGATCGGAAGCAAACTGGCTGTGGATGGACAAATGTACGGTGGAATCATGCAGGGTATTGGTCTGGCTTTGAGTGAGGATTTTTATGACCCCGAGAAACACATAAGTCTAATTTCTCAAGGATTCCCATATATTCAGGATGTCCCTGATGAAATTGAATTACAATACACTGAGACAATCAGACAAACCGGACCCTTCGGGTCTTGCGGATGCGCTGAATTGCCGTTAACTTCTCCTCATGTAGCAATTATTAACGCAATTTACAATGCAACAAAAGTCCGTATATTTGAACTCCCCGCTACACCGGATAAAGTGCTTGCAGGGTTAAAGAAACTGGAAAATGGTGAAAAAATCCAGCCTCCTCAGAGATACTTTTTAGGTAGTGATATGAATACAAAGCTTGAGGAATTTATCAAGAATCCTATTATTATGCCGGAGACCCATGCCTAACTATTATCTAATAACAACATTTGGTTACGGTGGATCTGGTAAAAGCTACGAGTCACTGAACTTAGGCATATGAATTGCTGAATACTGCACTGTACCTCTATTGAGGCGTGAGGTTGGGAAGATTGTTTCGATTTTCCCAACTTTAGATTATACGTGAATATCAAAAACTAGAGGAGAGGTTTCATGAATGCCAATGAAATCCTGAATATTGAGAATTACTGCATCCAGGAAGAACCCGTATACTGTTCCGCGCATTGTCCTGTCCATGTTGACGTGCGTTCTATGTTGGAGCAAATCCAAAAAGGTAACTTTTCGGAAGCAGAAAATATATATCGCAAAAAAGTGCATTTCCCGGGTATTATCAGCCGTCTATGTGATGAACCATGTAAAAAAGCATGTTTGCGGAAAACGGTGGATGACTCGTTGTCTATCCGTCTATTGGAAAGGGCATGTGTGGATTATAGTGGAAGTACTAAAGATCCCACAAGATACTCCGTCGCGAAAAAGAATAAACATATTGCCATAATCGGTGGGGGAATCAGCGGTTCGAGTTGTGCTTTGGAACTTGTTCGTAAAGGATATGAAGTATGCATCTTTGAAAAGTCAGAGCGGTTGGGTGGTCGGTTGTGGGACATGGATCTCACTATTATGCCAACCCAGGTCATTTTAGACGATATGGCTCAACTGGAACAGAGTGGCATAACCATTCAATTGGATAAGTGTATTGTAGACCTCGATCATTTGCATTATGATGCAGTCTACGTGGCGACTGGGAAAGAAGGTGACACGCTCGGCCTTGAGTTAGAAAATGAAAAAATCAAACATGATCCCGTTTCTCTGGCAAGCTCACGTGATGGTGTATTTGTGGGTGGAAGTAATATAGCGGATCAAGACTTATATTCGCCTATCCAATCCGTTGCCCAAGGCGGTCGTGCTGCTAGATCGATTGAGCGCTATATTCAAAAGGCTTCATTAAGTGTCGGTCGGAAAAGTGAAGGGATACTGAATACTCGATTATATACGGATATTCAGCGTGAGGAGAGAAAACCGTTAGTCATACCCCAAGAATATAACGATCACTACACTGAAAAAGAAGCAATTGCTGAAGCAAGCAGGTGTATGTTATGCGAGTGCATGGAATGTGTTAAAACTTGCGATTTTCTTGCCCATTTTAACCAATATCCCAAGAAGTACCTTCGAGACATCAGCAAAACTGTGACTGCCTTGCAGGGAATAAGAAGCAAAATGATTGCTACCCGCATTATCAACTCCTGCAGCTTGTGTGGATTATGTGCAGAGATATGCCCAAACGATCTGGATATGGGAGAGGTTTGCTTGGACGCTAGGCGTAGTCTGGTTAAGGCTGAAACTATGCCGCCTACGTTCTATGAATTCTGGATTCGAGATATGCTATTTTCTAATGATCAGAAAATTAGCTTGTATAAAAATCAACCGGGTAGCCGGACAAGTAAATACTTATTTTTCCCGGGCTGTCAGATGGGTTCGTCATTTCCTGGATATGTAGAAAAAGTCTATAGATACTTGATAGAGCGTCTTGATGGGGAAGTAGGGCTGGCAGTAGCGTGCTGCGGGGCTCCGGCGGAATGGTCCGGACGTAAAGAGTTGCATAAAGATCATTTGCAGTCCTTCTTAAATCATTGGGAAGAGCTGGGAAGACCTCAGGTAATTCTTGCCTGTTGCACATGCCAAAAAATGTTTGACAAGTATCTTTCTGAGGTACCCGTAAAATCACTTTGGAATCTAATGGACGAAATGGAACTGCCGCTATCAATGAAAAGCGGAGCAGGTGCTTCAATTGCCCTTTACGATCCATGCTCCAGCAGGTATTACCCAGAGATTCAGGAAAGTATCCGTAAATTATTAAGAAAATTAGATTATGTAATTGAAGAATTGCCGTTGAACAGAAAGTTTGCTCAATGTTGTAGCTTCGGTGGTTTGATTTCAACAGTCAATCCAAGCTTAGCGCAAAAAATAACGGAACACAGAATTAACGCCAGTCCTTATAATTATGTTACTTATTGTTCCAACTGCCGTGATGATTTTGCGGGAAAAGGAAAGCCAACCTGGCACATGCTTGATTTGCTTTTCGACCAAGCACCTGAAAAACAGGCTCTTCGTCGTCCGCCTTCTTATTCTCAAAGAAGGGAAAATCGCATTTTTCTGAAGGAGCACTTATTGGAAAATATATGGGGGGAAAAAATGAAAATTATTCGCGATGATTATGAGACAATCAATTTATTGCTTTCTCACGAATTGGAATGTAAGTTAGAGAAGGAATTCATTCTGCTCGATGAAATAAAGCAAGTAATTCATTATGCTGAAAGTACGGGATATAGGCTTATTAACGCTGAGAACAAACATCTGATAGCACATTTACAAGTTGGGATAATTACCTACTGGGTGGAATACTATCCTGCCGACGCCGACAATGGATATTATTTATTTAATGCTTACAGCCATAGGATACAGATTGTGGAGGTAGCTAATAATGAAAGAGCTTGAAAAAAATAATATCCTCTGTGGTATGTGCGGTGTTTTTTTAGAACTTGGCATACAGGATTTAAAGTATCAAAAACAGTCTATGGCTGTTGATTTTCTAAAATGTCCCAAATGCGGACAAGTGTATATTTCTGAAGAACTAGTCAAAGGGAAAATGTTTGAAGTGGAAAAGGCGTTGGAGGAAAAATAATTATTATTAATCCCATAGACTTGAATTAATTTGGGTCAAGCATAGCTTATAGAATGGGAGTCTAGGAAGTGGATAAAGGGAGAGGGTAAAATGGCGGCCGATGCCTTTCGTATGTTTCAATTGGCCACTCAGGGGTTTTGCTGTAGCCAAATTATTTTGATCCTAGGGATGGATGAACAGGGAAAAGAAAACCCCGACTTAATTAAAGCCATGCAAGGCCTGTGTGGGGGGATAGGAAGGTCAGGAAAAACCTGTGGTGCACTTTCCGGTGGGGCATGTTTAATCGGCTTAAACGTTGGGAAGGGAACTCCCCTAGAATTCGGGCATGCCAAACTCAACGTTATGATTAATGATTTGATGGAGTGGTTTAAAGATGTCCATGGCGGTATCGAATGCTCCGGGATTTTAGGTCACTCCTTGGATGAGGGCAACGAGTATCCTGTGCAATGTGGTAATATTGTTTCCCAGACGTTTAGTAAAGTGCAAGAGATTTTGGCGGCGAATGCGGAAGACCCTGAGTCTGAGGATGAGGATTAATACAGAGGTCAGAGGTCAGAAGTCGGAAGCCAGAAATCGGAGACTTGGAAGTGGATAAACAGTGAAGAACGATGTTTTTAAGTTATATGAAAGTGACGTTTTGCGTCAGACCACTGGAGATACTTTGAGACCGGGTAGGTTTGTCTTAACCGATCTGGGAGTCAAAAGCTGTGCCTTTCTCCCTGGCGCGCGAGTCTTAGATGTGGGCTGCGGGAGTGGTGCAACAGTAGATCGCTTGGTTTCTCTTTATCAGCTTCAGGCGATAGGGTTAGATCCTTCGGAGATGCTGTTAGAGTGTGGGAGAAAGAAAAATCCAGATTTAAATCTGATCCAAGGGCTGGGAGAAGAGCTACCCTTCCCTGCTAACCACATGGACGGGGTATTTACTGAGTGTGCCTTGTCCGTTATGGAGCATCTGGACAAGGCTCTCAAGGAAATTTTCAGAGTACTCAAACCAGGTGGCTGGTTGGTCATTAATGATGTATATGCTCGAAATTCTGATAGGCTCCAAGCTCTTCAGGAACTTAATCTTGACTCATGTATCAGAAGAGCGTTGCCAAAAGAGCAATTAATTAATATGCTTCTTGAACAGGAGTTCTACATAGTTAATTGGACTGATCATACAAACCTATTAACCCAACTAATGGTTGACCTAATCATGACTCATGGCTCAATGAACGAGTTCTGGCTTAAGTCCTCGTCATGCTCAGGTTCAGTTGATTCTAGCCTTGCCCAGGCTGCTATTAAGCAAGCGAAGATGGGATATTTTCAACTGATCGCCAAAAAGGATGTAA
>LOEW01000244.1 GCA_001516045.1 Desulfosporosinus sp. BRH_c37 | reverse complement strand
CCTTAAAGATGGCCTATGCTGTTGCCACACCAGAAATATTAAATTCAGATCAGGGCAGTCAATTTACAAGCCATGAATATATTGATTTTGTTATCAATAACAAGAGTAAAATCAGTATGGATGGTAAAGGTAGATGGGCTGACAACATACCCATAGAGCGCTGGTTTAGGACACTTAAATATGATGAAGTCTACCTTAAGGATTATGAACATATCAAGGATGCAAGAAAACAAATTGGAGAATTTATCTACAAATATAACTTTGTGAAATTACACTCAGCATTGAATTATGAAACTCCGGCAGATATGTATTACCCAGCCTTACTACAAATGAGTGCATAGTCTTAAACTCGCTAGGCCGCTAACATAGCGCAGAGCGAATTGAGCCACCCTTCCGGTAAGAGAGCCACTCTGGGGTCGACTTGACATGGGACCCTACGTCGGATGCTTCCATGGGTCGAGGGCTGAGGCTTATAAGGAGGTATTCCTCATGGGAAGGCCCCATCCCTTGATTTGGGTAGCATCCTCCGCCCCCATGTAAAGTCTTAATATGGGGTCAACGGGGGTTGGCTGCCAGTCACTGAGACAGCCCTATGCCTATGGGTGTATACGAATACGTAGCTCAAGTCTCAGGAGGGATGGCGCACCACCTCTTGAATGCTGGCTCTGTCGAACCGTAATGTTTCGCTCTAACAAAAAGAAGATATGCAATATCTGGTACATTATCTTTTTGATTTTTTTTGTCTTGACATCCGAGCCACTATATACTTAAGAAAGACGGAGCTGGGTGGGAAGAGTGGAAAACAGAAGAAGAATTATTTGAACTTTCTGAGCAGTCCCCTAACCGATATGTCTTAACTGGAGGAAGATGGTATTGTCCACCGGGTGAAAATTACGCAAAAAAATTTGGTCTTCACTACTGGGTTAAGTCTTCGTCAGAGATTAACTGGAAAATTCAACGTAATATCTACTTCTTGGAGGATTATTTGCTAGACCCAGAAACTCGGATTTTGTCGGAAGTGGAGGAGGTAATTCTTGAAGCTGTTCGGAGAGAACCAGGAGTTCTTTTGATCAACCTCCTTAACGCTCCAGATGTTAAGCCGGATGATGTTTATTATATGATCGCTAGGTGGAAAATTTTCGTTGACCTTGAGGTTGAACTGTTAACGGAGCCAGAGCGTACCCATGTATTTGCCGATGAGCAAACCAGTTTGGCGTACAAACTAATGAATTCAACCAAAAATATTGAGATGTTAAAAACACATTCGTTAGAAGTCGCTCCTGGCACCAAAGTGTTCTGGGATGGATGTCCTTGGACTATAGCAAATCTGGGAGATGACAATATTTCTTTGGTTTCACAAGGCAATATCACTGAACTATCTAGGAAAACGTTTACTAATCTGGTTTGTGAACAACGGATCCATGGTGTTGAGAGTGAGATTTTAGAGCCTAAAACATGCTTGATTAAGTCTGTTTTTGATGATGTGAGCGAAAAAGATCTTGCAGTAGCAATTTTGAGGTATCAAATAATCTTACCAATACTTGAAGGAAAGAAACTAGAGTTTCCGGATATAGAGGTAACACCACGAACGATCCGTAATTGGTGCAATTCATATCGTCAAGCAGAACAGGAATACGGTTCTGGATACATTGGTCTCATTCCCAAGGTGAAAAATCGTGGAAACAGGACAGAACGACTCCCACAGGAGATGCTAAAAGATTTTGATGATTTTCTAATAAAGAATGAGACGCCTGTAAACCAGAAACACAAAGTGCTCTACGGAAAGCTTCAAGAGATTTGCGAACAAAAAGGATATATTATACCAAGCTTTACCACCTTTCGTAAAAAAATAAGACAAAGACCCAGAAAAGAACGGATTTATAAAACTCTGGGTAGCAGAGTTGGCTATGATAAGGCTGACGATTTTTACTGGCAGTTAGACATGACCACCCCACGGCATGGAGAACGGCCATTCGAGATTGCGCATATTGACCATACTGAAGTCGATTTGCAGATTGTGCACTCCGTGACAAGTGGTAATATGGGGAAGTTTTGGTTGACATTAATGGTAGACGCCTTTTCTAGAAGAATACTGGCTTTTTATATTACGTTTGACCCACCATCATATCGTTCTGACATGATGGTATTGCGTGAGTGCGTCCGGAGATTCAACCGACTTCCACAAACTATTGTTACTGACAACGGGCGCGATTTCAAAAGCACATACTTTCAATCGCTGTTGGCTCGATATAAGATTACACCCAAACTTAGGCCTCCGCACGAGTCGCGTAATGGTTCAATATGTGAAAGGATGTTTGGAACGAGTAATTCGCAGCTGTTTCACAACTTGAGGGGCAACAGTAAAATTATGAAAAACGTCCGTCAAGTCACTAAGTCGGTGAATCCTTCTAATCACGCAGTTTGGATGCTGCCTGCTCTTTACGAATTATGCAGAGAGTATTTCTACGAGTTCTATGACACCACAGAGCACTCATCCCTTGGTGAATCACCCCGTGAGTTATTTGAACGGGCAATGGTGCTCGCAGGAAAGAGACCTTTTAGAATCATTCCATACGATGAAGATTTTATGATGATGACGCTTCCCTCGATTAAGCGCGGAACGTCTAAAGTTGACCCCCAACGGGGAATTAAAGTTCGTTATCTTAACTATTATTGCGAGGAATTTAAAAAACCGGACGTTGCGGGAAGCAATGTTCCAGTGCGATACGATCCTTGGGACGCGGGCATTGTTTATGCCTTTGTTCGTGGGCACTGGGCGAAGTGCTATTCTGAGTATTACTCGATTTTCAAAGGCAGGAGTGAGCTGGAAATAAGAATTGCAACAGAGGAGCTTATCAAACAGAAAGGAAATAGCTCTAAAAAGTTCAGAATTTTAGCAAGGGAGTTGGGTGATTTCATTTTAAAGGCGGAGGCTTCAGAGGCACTGCTCGCACAACAACTTGCTGATTCGGAATTGCAACCTCAGTTAACAGTAATAAACGGCGGATATCGCACTAATGAAAGAAGTCGCCATGTATATAACCAAGAACAAGTTGACCTTGAACCAGAATTCGATTTGAACGACATTAATTTCAACTTCGAAGCAGATTTTAAAGACTAATAATTATACTTCGTTATAGCAGGTAGTTTAAGTGTCTGTCATAAGCGAGCCGTAATGATGTGGCTAAGGAAGTGTCCGTATGGGTGATAGCGTTGGAAATCTAAGGTTTCCAGTGGAATTGTTGGATAAGTCGGTAATAGAACGTCATGAGTACTTCAGTGATTACATCATACCCCACCCATTTTTAAAACAAGCTGTTAATGACACAGTTTCCAAGATTGGAAGTATTAGATCTGGAAGAATTATTTTCGTGTGCGGGCCGACAGGGGTGGGGAAAAATGAGCTTGTAAACAAAGTGACGGCAAGACTGATTGAACTAGCTCAACCGAATCTTCTTAGCAATAGAGGTTGTATACCGGTTGTGAATGTCGAAGCGTCGGCACCGGATTCGGGAAGCTTCAATTTCCCAAAATTGTGGAGTAGTACCTTAAGAATAATGAAAGAGCCTATGCTAGACAAAAAAATTAAATACGTCGATGAGGTTACTACAAATTCTAAGGGGGAACAGATAGTTCGGTCTAAGATCGAGAAAGTGGATATACGGGAGGTACTTGAAAGCGCTCTTCGGCACAGGCAAAGTTCAGCTCTAGTTATTAATGAAGCACATCACTTGTTACGGGTATCGAACAGGAATGATGTAAACTGGGATGTAATAAAGTCTTTAACTAGCAACAGTCAAACCCCTATAGTTCTAGTGGGCACATATGAACTAATCACATTTTTGGAGGATTCAAATAAATCTTTCACTGAACAGGTAAGCATAGTGGAATTTCCTCGATACAGCCATGAGGTTAAAAGTCAGGTAGAAACATTCGGGAATACTATAATACAGTTTTTACGTCACATGCCACTCGAGAAAACAGCGGAGGCATTAGTGAAACATAATTGTATGTACTTTTATAAGTATACATTGGGATGTGTGGGGTCGCTAAAAGACTGGCTTAATAGTGCGTATGATTTAGCGTTACAGGATCAGGCCGTAACATTAACTAAGAAATATTTGGAGGAGGCTAGGATTTCTGGACACCGTTGTACAGGGATGCTTAAGAGTATTACTGATGGAGAGAGAAAGATGGCAATGATAGGTGCATGTTGTGATGATAGAAGGGGCTATATATATAACCAAGAACAAGCTGACCTTGAACCGGAATTCGAATAAAACGATATAACTTAAACTTGAACGAAGTGTTTAAAGATAATAAAATAATTACCCTTACGTAAGGTTGTTTATGTGTTAACAATAATCCAAAATATCATGACTGCGAGTCGTACTGATATGGTAAGGAAGTGTCCGTATGGGAGATGGTGTGGGAAACTTAGGATTTCCAGTTGAATTGTTGGATAAGCCGGTACTAGAGCGTCGTAACTACTTTAGTGATTACATCATTCCCCATCCATTTCTAAAACAAGCTGTGAATGACACAGTTTCCAAGATCGGTAGTATTAGATCTGAAAGAATTGTTTTTGTATGTGGGCCGACAGGGGTTGGGAAAAAAGAACTTGTAAACAAAGTGACGGCAAGACTGATTGAACTAGCACAACCGAAGCTCCTTATCAATAAAGGATGTATACCGGTTGTGAATGTCGAAGCGTCGGCACCGGATTCGGGAAATTTCAATTTCCCAAAATTGTGGAGTAGTGCTTTAAAACTAATGAAAGAGCCTATTTCAGGCACATATATCGATGAAGTTATAAATTCAGAGGGGGAACGGGTGGTTCTGGCTAGGATCAAAAAAGGTGATATGCGGGAGGTGCTTGAAGATATCCTCAAGTTCAAGCAAAGTTTAGCTCTAATTATTAATGAGGCTCACCACTTGCTGAGGGTATCGAGCGGTAAAAAAGTAAACTGGGAAGTAGACGTAATAAAGTCTTTAGCTAACAAGAGCCAAACCCCTATAGTTTTGGTGGGTACATATGAACTAACCACTTTTTTGGAGGATTTGGATGAATCTTTCACTGATCAGGTTAATCGGAGAACGAGTATAGTGGAATTTCCTCGATACAGCCATGAGGTCAAGAAACAGGTGGAAATGTTCGGAAATACCATAATACAGCTTTTACGTCACATGCCATTGGAGAAAACAGCTGAGGCCCTAGTGAAACACGATTTTATGTATTTTTATAAGTATACATTGGGATGTGTGGGGTCGCTAAAAGACTGGCTTAATAGCGCGTATGATTTAGCGTTACAGGACCAGTCAGTAACATTAACTAAGAAATATTTGGAGGAGACTAGGATTTCTGGACACCGTTGTACGGGGATGCTTAAGAGTATTACTGATGGTGAGAGAAAGTTGGCAAAAATACAGTCTGAAGGCGATATTGATACAGCCCTTGGTATAAATAAGGAGAACAAAGATACGACTAAGGAACTAAATCCAAAAACAAAAAAAAGTATATTGCCAGGTACCCGTAATCCTAAGAGAGATGCAGTAGGGTGAGTTAATATTCATTCTGTCGTAACCTTAATAAAGTTGTTCTATGGATAAAAATCTTGAGAAGTATAAACCGACATAACTCCTAATCCATTCCTTGAAATTAATTGTTTGACCAACTAGTAAATTTAATGCATTTTCTTAACACAAGGAACGAGGGGGCATTTGCATAGATGGAAATTATTCAAGAAAAAGGTTGCAATCAGCTTGTAAACAAAGACGTTAGCCAATTATATTCATTGAAACTGATGGCGATGTCCAGTTCATTAAGCGAGAGTTTACCCAGTTATATCATGCGACTTGCCATGTCTCACAGTGTTACTGTAGGATCTCTAATTCAATATGAAATAATTCCTAAGTTAAAATTGAATGGTAAACCATCAAATCTCTATAACAAAATAATACGAATGTCTTCTTCTTCTATGCTCTCGAGGGAGTTAAATAGAGTTCTTACGGAGTTATCGGGTAACAATGATTTAAGATTGCTAAATTTTATTAATTACTTCAGTAAAAGTAAGACCTTTAAAAATTCCCGCACATGGTGTCCACATTGTTTAGAACAATTTAAGCTAGAAGGGAGAATCATCTACGAGCCTTTAATATGGAACTTTTCAATTGTAGAGTTTTGCAAAAAGCACAAATATCCATTGCAAAAGAAATGTCCAAATTGTAGACAAGAAATGCATTTAATAACCCCAACCTCAATTCCAGGATATTGCTCAAAATGTCGTTGCTGGTTAGGAGATACTAATAGTTACCCGAAAAACTTACATATCGAAGAAGAACAATGGCATTGGTGGGTATATGATAATATAGCTGAGTTAATTTCTGAATTACCAAGAATATCACAAATCAACCTTAATGAGCTTATAGCAAATAATCTAAAAAAAATAATGAATTATTATCCGGGGAGTATGAGAAAATTTGCGCAACTAGTTGAATTACCATACGGGTCACTATATGCATTGGTTAATAAAGATGTACGGCCTAATCTTAATTTGTTGTTACGTGTAGGCTATTGTATTGGCTTAACAATAAAACTGATAGCTACAGAACAATTAATGTTAGATAGGGCCGAAATAATTTTATCGAGGCAACCGGCGAAGAAACATACACCAATAAACAGGACGATTGATTGGGAGTTATGCGAACAAAGACTAAACGCAGCTATTTTAGATAGCTTTCCACCGTCAATTCATGAAATTGCGATACAGGTTTCAGTATGGTCAGAAACCCTTAGCCGCCATTTCCCTGAAAAAGTTCGTGATATTGTAGCAAAACGCAGAGAATTTATCAGAAGAAGAAGCTTGAAAAAAGAACTTGAAGAACAAGAGGAAATTGAGAGAACTGTTATTAAAATATATCATCGAGGGAAATATCCAACCCGTCGTTCAGTTAGTCATGAAATGGGAAGAGAATGGCTTTTCAAGAAAAAATCTAATTATGTAGCATGGGAGAAAGCCGTTTTATCATTGGGACTCAAACTTAATTATAAAAAATTTTAATAATTATCAAATTATGGACAAATATTTGCTGATCTAGGTTAAATGACGGTTATTTATCAAATATAATTGTTTTTGCGCTTCTTTACTGAAGCGCCTTATTATTTAACTCGAAGGTATTAATACATTAATTCGACATAATTCGCTTACACATAGTGATAATATAAGTAGTAAAGGTTATCAAATTACAGAGCAATTTGTTAGTCTATTATTAAATTATAAAGACGACCTTAAACATGAAAAACTGAAATGGACACCACAGTAAAAATTGGTGCTTAAGGAGAAATTTGATCTCAGCTTTGTTGTATGTCCTTGAACAGTGGATTTTGATCGAAAAGTGAAAATACAGGCCTAGTAAGTAAACGGGAGCAATCCGGATTTTGCACTTGGAGCCATAAGCACGCCTTTAAGCTACAAAAAAGGGAATTGAAAACAGTTAAAATTGGCTGTCAGCGTCAAATTCGGACGAAAATACACTTTTATCCAACTGTGCGTAACAGCTTTTATCGGACCCAAGGAGCAAAATAAAGGTAAATTATGTATTGCTGGCGAATGATTTCGTTGTGGCAATAAAGGAAATTTAGAACGAACAAGTTCGCATTACGTCTTATGAGACAGATTATTACGAAGTTTGTAAACCAACGTTATGTGACAGATGGCGTGAAAGACGCTCGACGCCCTGGATCGCAGAGCGTCATCTATGTGAATATCACGGTTCGACAGGGCTTATTGGTTAAATTGGTCACCTGAGTCGATATGCTTGATACGCCGAGCGTGGCTATTGTTTATTCTGAAAACAGTGTACTGGAGCCGGTAGACATCTTAAATTTGTAGTGTTACTGTCACCAATACGTATCGGTGGCTCTCGCAGAGTATATTATTCACGTATATTTAGATAGATACACAATAGTGTTGGGAGCGAATACAATTATTGATAAATGGTTGAGTGAAATTAAAAGAAAAAAACATTCATATAAATTTACGATTATTGATATCAGTGAAAAAACTAAGATAACTGATAATATAACCGATTATTTAGCGTTGTCTTTACTAAGTCACTTTAGAGATCTAGAGCATTTGAAGAGAATGTTCAAATGCGAACCAAGAAGTAAGCTGAAAAAATATATCAGAAATAATATCTTCCCTTCAATCGATTCATCCCTGGATTTAAAATTGCGAAGGATAAATTACAATGTTCGACAAGGAGATTGGGGAGAGGTACTGACAACATCTATCGCTTTAGACATACGTAATGTTAATGCACCAGTTAAAAAACTTAGATATAAAATGAATAAAGAAAAATCTTTATTCGGCATTGATGTACTAGCTTTTGAAGAAGATGGAGATAAAAACCTTGTAAAGGCAATTCTATTTGAATCAAAAACTCGTCGAACTTATAAAAAAGAAATAGGAGTAGAGGCTTATAACAGTTTATGTAAAAATAGCGAAAAAGCATTTATAGATATGCTCAATTTTCTTTCAACCCTGTTCTTTGACAAGGGAAACTTTGAATTGGCAGATAAATATGATGAATTAGTAAAAAATCCAAATTCAATTATTAAGGAGTATCACTCATTTATTATTATGGAAAAGAATGTTTGGAGAGAAGCAATTCTTGATTGTTTGGATAATGAAACTGTTGATTTTGAAAATGTATATTTTAATATATTTTTAATTGACAATTTGAAGGATATGGTTGCAGAAACTTATCGACGGACTGAAAATATAGCCATAGAGGTTGTTTATGAAAAGTAGCATTTCAAAAGCTGAGTATCTGAATAAGAAAAAAGTAGAAATACACGATATTCTTACTGATAGAACGCTATCAAACTTTTTTTATCAAGCAAGTGCACAAAAAATAGGAGCAAGATTTACTCCTACTTTTAAAGAAGAATATCTATGGAAAAAAGCGCTTATTTTGTCTTCTCACGGAGGCAAGATACTATTAACTGAACCTGACTATTTAGAAGCATCTAAGGCTGTTCATATTGCTGCACGTATCTATGAAATATTGCACTACATTTCTGAGGAATATGATACTGAGTATTGTGTAGTATTATCATCACTATGTTATGATATTGCAGGCTATCATGCTAATGCACTGTGCCTTATAAAAAATTTATATCATCTGGAAACAAATCAGGACAATTATGAATATGAAAATCAAATTCTTGATTTTATTCAGTTGTTTATGATAAGAAAATTAAGCATTTTATCCGAATTAACTTCACAATTTGATTCTAATAACGCTGACAATATCAAAGAAATTTTTAAAATACTGTCTGACTTTTTCCTAAATGGTACATACGTTAAAAGCCTCGATGAATTAAATGACTTCGATAATATGATTGAAGAAAAAATAGATGTAGTCTTTTCAGAATATTTATATGTCGGAGATATCATGTTCAGCAATCTGTTCTTTCTATTTAAAGTAAAGTATAAATTATTTGTACGTAAAAGCATTTGGCATAATTTTTATAAATATGAGAAGCTGCCAAATAAAATATGGGATAGATACGCAAAGATATTGAGTCACAACATGTACAGTGATGGGAAGGTCATAGCTTCTGGTCAACGTACATCTATTATTGAGTTTTGGAATTCCCAAGTGAATGCTTTAAATAAGGGCATTTTAAATACAAATGATAATTTTATTATACAGATGCCCACAAGTGCAGGAAAAACTTTTATTGCAGAAATGATTATACTAAATAATCTAGTCCAATCTCCAGGGAAAAAATGTCTTTATATTGCTCCTTTCAAATCATTGGTCAGTCAAGTTGAAGAGACTCTTTCTGACCATTTAAGTAGAATGGGTTTTGTAGTTTCGACAATAATAGGTAACTATGAACTTGATAGTTTTGATAATCTACTTATACATGAGGCAGATGTTTTGGTGGCAACACCTGAAAAGATTGATCTCTTATTTAGATTAATGCCGGAATTTTTTGATAATGTATCAAACATTACGTTTGATGAAGGACATGTTTTAGGTAATTTGGATACCCGATCATCTTTGATGGAATTCTTAATTACAAGGCTAAGACAAAGACTTAAAGATAAAGTTTCATTTATTTTTATTTCTGCAGTGATGCCGGATATAAGTGTTGCTCAAATCTCTCAATGGTTGTCAATTAAAAGCGAAAATAAAATTACATCGAAAAATAGTAACGGTGAAAAATGGCAGCCAACTAGGAATTTGATCGGAAAATTTGAGTGGCATAGCAGTTCAGGCTGGCTTGAATATCCCACACTTCGAATATCCGCTAAAGCCAATGCATTTGTGCCGAGTGTAATCGAAAGTAAACGATACAGTTATATAAACTCTGAAACAAATAGAACTAATACTGTTTCTTTTCCAAAGACTACAAGTAAATCTGAGACAGCAGTTGAATTGGCATACAAATTCTCAGATCAAGGGCCTGTCTTAGTATTTTGTGGGCAACCTAGAAACGCTAATAGTGTTGCAAAAGCATATATTGATATGATTCGAATTAAAACAATTTCAAAAACTATTAAACTGGAGAATAGAACCAAATACACTAAATTAAATAGCTATGAAATAGCATCTAAAGTCTTAGGAAAAGAGAGCGAGACAGTATTATATTTAAGTCATGGAATTGGTGTACATACAGGTTCATTACCTCAAGTTGTTAGAAGAGCAATAGAACAAGATTATAAAAATAAAAGATTGAAGCTCCTAATAGCAACAAATACACTTGGTCAAGGAGTAAATCTTCCAATAAAGACTATCATTATTCATTCTGTTAATATTGCTCAGGGTCAAATTGTTTCAAATCGTGATTTCTGGAATATCATTGGGAGGGCTGGGAGAGCTGGAAAGGAAACAGAGGGTCAAGTGTTATATTTGTGTAACTCTGATAAAGATAGAAATCTATTTTCAAATTATGTTGATGAATCAAAAATTGAACCAATAAACAGTATCTTCTATCAAATCGTCAAGGCTCTTAGTGATAAAAGAATTGATAGTGATCAGTTAAGAGAATTATTAGCAGAGACAATTGAACCCCAACTATTTGCTCTTCTTGTTGAAGAAATGGTAGATTCTCCCGATGAACAAATTATTAATAAGATGATAGGGACTACACTCTTTAACATCCAATTGGCAGATGAGCCACATGTAGATGACTCAGAGTTAGCCAATGAACTTGTTAATATTTCAAATAGATTTTACATTGCTGCTCCAAATTACAAGAAACGTAATGCTTTTGCAAGAACAGGGTTTTCTTTATCTAGTTGCATTAAGTTACATGATTATATAGAAAATGTTTTTGATAATCTGTACGAAAAAGTTCAGATAAGCATAATTGATTTTATTCTTGACGTTTTGAACTATATTAAAGGGATTCAGGAAATGCAGTCATATAAAGATTCCATAAATGAATTGTGCCAGAAAGAAGATATTTTCAACACAATTATTAGTATGTGGTTGAAGGAAGACAATATTACAGAAATACGATCGTTTATAAGAAAACATGACGTTCAATCAGCTGTATTATTAAACGAGTTCATTGAATCAATGCTTTCGTATCGTTATTCCTGGGGAGTAACGTCTTTTATTGTAATTTTTAAATATGAAATAGAAGAAAGAGGATTAACTGATTTAGACTTGTTGAATTATATTCCGTCATTTGTTAAACATGGGACAAATGAAATATTAACATCATGGGCAAAGAGTCTGGGCATTCCTACAAGGGAAAGCGCAAGCGCTATTGGTAATTATTATCGTAACAAATTGGGTAGAACCCTTGATTTAAAAAAATTTGTACAATGGTTTTCAAATATAACAAAGGAGGAATTAATAGAAATACTGAATATACCATTAACGACATACGAATTTGAAGCTATTTTAATTATTGCTCAGAAAATTAACACTAGAAAATATTATGATATTGAAGATAATCAAGAATATCGTTTTTATGTTATGGGAATCAAATATTATACTGAAAGCATAGCGTTAGCCCGAAGAATAAAAATAAATGATAAAGTTTCCCTTCGGCGTGACTTTGACAATTTGTTCGATTCTTATGCTGTAATGATAATGTACCAAGATGAATTCTTAGGGTATGTACCAAGAGAACTAGCAAAAGAAATCTCTGTTCAAATTGACATGAATGGATTTAAATATCATGGTCATGTATTAAAGAAGAGAAAGAAATCTACTGGAATAGATATATTCGTTTCGGTTACGTTGGATTTGTAGACAAATCCAAGTTCAAAATAATAGTATTATGACAGTATGTTCCATTCAGATTAGGTAAAATAATGAGGTGCTCGAAATATAAGAGCAGTAGGGCGTGACTTGTATTAACATTAAATAAAAATGTTAAAGGGGGATATGATTGTTAGATTCAATTATCAATGCGTTTCAGAATGGACAAATTGGAACTTTGTTAGCTGCAGCTTTCTTTGTATTTGTTATTTGGTTTTATAGAGAAATTAGAAATACTCTTATGGATGTTGAAAAGTCAAATTCAGAGAAAGCCGATAAAGCCCTATGTGTATATGGCGAACTTAAAGCGCAAATGTACATTTATGAAAATGAGAAACTGAGTAAGTCTTCACTTATTAAAGAACTTGCAATAGGCTATCCGTTTTTGCCCATAGATTATATTAACAAGATTATTAAATGGGAAGCCAATGATGCGGAACATAGCACCAGTCACTTGATAAGTGAACTAAATGAAGAAATACTTAGGATAAAGGTTTTGCAAAAAGATCAAATAAGTTATAAACCTGATGGTTTTATATTATCTCTACTGGAAAATTTCTTTATTAAAATAAAGATGAGTACATTCATCATTCCATTTATGTTCATAATGATTGCAATTCCTATACTATTTATTTTCGGTATAAGTGTACAAAGCGTTTCAGGCAAGCCAAGTATAGATCAGTTCGAAATATTTGCACGGTTAATTACAATATTAATTAATATTTTATTAGTTGATTCTATCATTACAGTTTATGTTAACAAAAGATTAAATAATGGAAAAACAGTTGTAAGTGTTTATATCCTGATGGCTATTCTAGCGCCCTTACTTATTTTCTGGCTAAATCCTATGGGATTTGGTAGAAATTATATTGGAATTATAGATGCAATTATTAGTATTTTATATTTCTTGATTTTATTATCTCAAATTTCACTAAGAAGTTGAATCTTAACATAAAGATAAGAGCCTCTTGTGCTTAAGAAGGTATCTTCTGAAAAAAGTATATAAGCTACTGTCATTCTTCTGTTCATTGAACCTTGTGGATTACATTACAACAGCCCCAACCAATTTAGTTGTTTCTGAAGATCATATGCGGATTAATTTCATATAAGTAGGTTTTTAACTCTAAGAAAGAAAAATCGCTGTAAGGAAAGGTTATGCTTCCTTTTTGCGATAAAGGAAAAGTTATGGTTCCTAAGTAAAGGAATCTACCTGACTTAAGGCACTGGAAACGGGTCTTTTCGGAAAAGATATCGTTCTGTAGTAGGAAAAGAAATGAGTTAAGCTACAAATCGAAAGCCCGCTATTGGCGGGCTTCGTAGCGTTTTCAGGGTATATTAATAAAATGTACCCTATAAAATGGACAGCAGGGGTTTTCAAAACCCTTCAAAACAGACAGTGGATTTTTGAAACCCTTTACTTCGGACACATAGAGTTTTCGATTATTTGTGGGGCTCTGCCCCAC
>LOEW01000243.1 GCA_001516045.1 Desulfosporosinus sp. BRH_c37 | reverse complement strand
CCACTCCCACTTGTAGAAGTGGGAGTCTCACGATTGGATGACAGGAAAAGGGGAGTTAAGTATGACGTTGGATTTTAAGGTCTTGCAAAAAGTCAAAGGCAACCCTAGCACGGAGGTTGCACCTGGTCGGCGGTTAAAATCAGTCCCTGACCAGGATTATGCGTATGATCTACCCAAGGAATTAATCTATAAAGTTCACCAGGAATTTTCGCTGGAGAGTTTGTTTAACTCAGATGGAGAAACCAGTGAGGACTATTTAGCAAATCAGGGAAGAACGTTTATGAACCTTGTAATTAGGGAAGCAGATTCCAAAGAGTTTTTGGATAGAACTGGTGAAATGATAGAACAGGTAGCCCAACAAACTGGGATTCGATTTCCTCACGTTCTGGAAAGGTACATAGAACTGGGAATCCTATCCCTACGCCCAAGAGATGCCTGGACGGTCACGGAAGCCACTACAAAGGTCTTAAAAGTTCGTAGCTTTAACTGCAGCCTAGGTAAATTATTTGCTGATCAGGGGATAAACGATTGTCTGGTTTTTTGTATGGCGGCTAACGAAGTTGCTGCTCAAAAAGCAGGAACGAAGGTGAGCATGACTCACAGCAAGGATTTATTGGGCAGTGGAGTATGTGAGCTTGCTTTCCGCTTGCAACAAGGAGGCTAAGTGTTGTGCATATTGGACATAACCAGGATGATATAGATCATGAAAGCTTAGCTTTAAGACATTTAGGGGCAGGAATTGTCAAAGAAGGTGCGGGGGACTTACATGAAGCTTTAAATGAGTACATGGTGGCAAATGTTCTCGATCCTTACTTAGAAGTGGCTCAGCTAAAACTTAGCGAACTTAAAGAGAAGCTTGGTCTTTAATGGGTAGGACTATCTGAAGGACGAGGAAGGCGGAGTCATATGATAGGGAAAGAATTTATAGGCCGGGAGAGTGAGTCCGTTGTCTTGAAAATTAAATTTGAGGAAGTACGTAGGTTTGCCGAGGCCATCGGAATTCCGTTT
Source organism: Desulfosporosinus sp. BRH_c37 (assembly GCA_001516045.1). GTDB lineage: Bacteria > Bacillota > Desulfitobacteriia > Desulfitobacteriales > Desulfitobacteriaceae > Desulfosporosinus. The sequence continues at coordinate 49,923 of LOEW01000243.1, read as the reverse complement.
GACGGTGAAGTACCAGCAACTTATGTAGGAACTTTGCTCCAGGCTAACATTCCAGGGTTTGAACTTACCAATCCCGGGATAATCCACGGAGAACAGAAAATAACTTATCACCGTCCGCTCTCAGTGGGGGACAGCATTACTTATAAGCGCTGCATTAAAGATGTCTATGAACGCACCAGCAAGCTGGGAAAGATGATCTTTGTGGTACTCGTGACGTCTGGTTATGACTTAGCAGGTGGTGAATTAGTATTTTCCAGCAGTTCGACGATAATCACCCCAGTAAAGGGGGATGTTAATGAAGAGCGTGTGTAATTATCAGGTCTCGGATCGTCTTCCAATTCGAGAATGGGTACCTAGCCACGTGCAAATTCGTCAATATGCTGAAGTTTCTGGAGATTTTAATCCTATTCATCTTAATGACAACTACGCGCGTCAAGTTGGTCTAGGGGGGGTGATCGCGCATGGCATGCTTACGATGGCTCAAATGGCAGCTTTGTTAACCGAATGGATAGGCAACGAGGGAAGAATCAGTAAGCTTGATGTGCGTTTCGAACAGGTAGTTAGTCCGGGGGACAAGATAACCTTCAGCGGGTCTATTAGAGCACGATCGGAAAAGATTATTGTTTGCGATATAGGGGCCTGTAATGATAAAGGGGATAAAGTCCTAGTGGGCTTGGCCCACATTATCCAAAAATAGCTAGACTATCACTTCCCCCTAAAACAGGAGAAATATCTAATATAAGATATCGCTCCTGCTTTAGGGGGATTTAATATAATATCAGGAATTGTCAGAATACTAAGAAATCTTTGTATTTACTTTCATCCGCTCAAACCTGTATAATGTGACAAAAGATCAAAAATTGGAGGATAACATGAGTGATGGAGCCCATGCAGTTATTACAAATGCTTTTCCGCGCTGGGATCGAAAACTGTTATTTAAAATCCTCAATAATATTCATGATGTGGTCATGGTGATTGATTCCGAGACAACCATTGTTTATGCTAACGAGGCCTATGCGAAGATTTTGGGAGTTCCCGTTGCCAAAGTTTTAGGACGCAGGCTTGATAAAATTGAACCCAAAGCGGCAGCTATCGACTTAATGCGCACTGGAAAACCCTACAAAATAGGTAGGGACTATTTAGATTCGCTAGGTATCGATGTGGTAGGAAGTACATTTCTATTATACGATGGTAACATCATCATTGGCTGTGTTTCGATATTCAAAAATATCACAGACGTTGTTGAACTAAACCGTGAGTTACAGCAGACAAAGGGTGTCGCTGATTATTTGAAAGAACAGTTAGAGCAATGGGAACAACTACCGCTGTCCTTCAAGGAATATGTGGGACAAAATAGTCGTCTGAAGGAAACCTTAGTGTTAGCGGCAAAGGTAGCGCGTACAGACAGTACCGTGTTGATCCTCGGTGAGAGTGGGGTTGGCAAAGAGGTATTAGCTAGGGCTGTTCATAATAGTAGCAGACGTAAGGGGATGCCCATGATTAAGGTGAATTGTGCTGCCATGCCAGAAGACCTAATCGAGAGTGAACTGTTCGGGTATGAAGACGGAGCGTTTACGGGGGCTAAAAAGGGAGGCAAACTTGGTAAGTTTGAACTGGCCCATAGCGGTACTATTTTTCTGGATGAAATTGGGGATATGAGTCTTACCATGCAGGCTAAATTGCTACGTGTCTTGCAAGAAAAAGAGTTTGAACGGGTAGGTGGGAATAAGACGATCAAGGTCGATATTCGAGTGATTGCAGCCACTAACCGAGATTTAGAAAGTATGATCGAACAAGGAACCTTTCGGCTTGACCTATACTATCGGCTAAATATCGTTCCTCTCACGCTAACTCCGCTACGCGAGCGTAAAGATGATCTCTTTGAATTGGCTAAGACATTCCTTAAGCAGTTCTCAGGAGAAGTCGGTCATGATCTGACTCTATCTCCCAAAGTGATGAGGTTTTTTCAGGAGTATGACTGGCCTGGTAACATCCGGGAATTGCAGAATGTCTTAGAACATGCAAGTATTGTATGTAGTGGCAAGACTATAGAAATTCAGCACTTGCCTGCTCGTATAATTCCTACTCATAATGATTTTAATTCTGAGGAGAAGCCTTACGCTGTTAAGGAGATACTTGCCAGGATGGAAAAGGAACTGATTTTGTCAGCCTTGGATACATATAATAACAACCGCACTAATGCTATGAAGGCTTTGGGGTTTTCTAGACGGGTATTTTACGATAAACTACTCCGATATGGTATAGAATAGCAGAGTACGAGGTACCACTCCCACTTGTAGAAGTGGGAGTCTCACGATGGGATGAAATTAGCGAATATTACTTTCCGTGGGAGTGTACGCTTAACGCACTAAAATTAAGAAAGAAAGCGTGGTTATGTACTTAATTCCATACACAGGAAAAAACCCTCAGTGAACTGGTTTGCCAGACAGGAGGGTTTTTTATTTTCCTCAGAGATGGCATAAAATTTGCATTAGGTAATTAAAAATACCATATTATTTAAAATAGAGTTTATTTTCTGAATATTTAAATTGGGAAAGTCAAAAAAATAGTGCAATGGTTTTTGATCGAGGTGCAGTAGGCTTATGTTTGGCTAAATCGGCAGTGAATAAGGGGCTAAAGTGTTCAAGTCATTGTATGAAGTAATTAATTTGGAGGTCATAAATTTGAAAGTAGATGATATTAACAAAATCTGTGTTATTGGTGCTGGCAACATGGGTCATCAGATTGCCCTGTGTGCAGCGTTGGCAGGGTATCAGGTCGTCTGCACCGACATCAGCCAAGAGATGCTGAACAAAGCGGAAGACTTTGCCCGTAATTATTTACCGGAGCGGGTGGCCAAAGGAAAATTGACGCAGGAACAAGCCGATAGAGCCATTTTGAAGCTTCGCTTTACCCAAAATCTCGAGGATGCGGCCGGAGATGCTGATTTTGTGATCGAGGCTGCAATTGAGAAAATTGAGATTAAGCGGAAGCTCTTTGCAGACTTAGACCGAATTACCCCTCCTCATGCAATTTTGGCTACCAACAGTTCTTTCATCGTCAGTTCGAAGGTCGCCTCTGCCACGCAGCGTCCGGCTAAAGTATGCAACATGCATTTTTTCAATCCTGCTCTGGTCATGAAACTGGTCGAGGTTGTGCAGGGCCCGCATACTTCTCTGGAAACAGCCCAGATAACCATGGACTTGTGCACAAAACTGGATAAAAACGGGGTTTGGCTTAAGAAAGAAATCTACGGTTTTTTGGTCAATCGGATCTTGGCTGCAATCAGTTATGAAGCACTGTTTCTCGCCGATGTTGGGATCGCCAGTCCTGAAGAGATTGACTTTGCAGTTACCAATGCCTTAGGTCATCCGATGGGACCGTTCCGTTTGCTGGATTTCACGGGAATTGATCTTACTTACCATATCTCCCTGGAGCACTATCAAGAAACCTGTGACCCCAAAGACAAGCCTTCACCGCTGATTGTTGAGAAATTTGCCAAAGGGGAGTGGGGTAGAAAAACGAAGCAAGGTTTTTACACTTACGAGTGAAAGTTAGCGAGATACGGTCTCACAATTGCCGTATTTAAAAGATCATTATACAGCGTATTCCCCTAAAAAGGGTTTGTGCAGGGAAAAATAAGGAGGCTGAAAAAGGATGATGGATAACGAGAAACTATGGATGAAAAGCTACCCCGCCAATGTTAGGTACCACCTGGATTACCCCTATAAGACACTTGGTCAAATGCTTGATGAGGCAGTGGACAAAATGCCGGACAGACTTGCTATGATTTTTGGGGGACAGACGGTAACTTATAGGCAGTTCGGGGATCAAGTCAAGCGCTTTGCAGGTGCTTTAGCTGATATAGGGGTTGTAAGAGGGGACCGTGTTGGGTTAATGGGCCCGAATTGCCCCCAATGGGAAATTGCTTTCTACGCTTTGCTCAAATTAGGCGCAATTGTAGTGCAAACAAACCCCATGTATATTGAACGAGAAATTGCGCACCAAATGAACGATTCCGGTGCAACGACAATCATCGTTTTGGAAATGATGTATCCCAGGGTCAAGAATATTTTAGAGCAAACGTCCTTACAACGGGTGGTTGTCTTTAACTTTATGGCACCGGTTCAACCGGCACAAGGCTTATATTCATATGATGAACTAATCAAACATGAGCCTGTTTATCCCGAAGTAGCCATTAATCCAGTCGAAGATCTCGCCGTTTTGCAGTATACGGGCGGCACGACGGGTGTATCCAAAGGGGTTATGCTCACGCACTATAATCTGATTGCCAATACCCTTCAAGTTCTGGAATGGTCTATTAACATGGAGTATGGAAAGGAACGAATTCTCACCGTCCTACCGGTATTTCACGTTTATGGCATGACCGACTGCCTTAACAATGCTGTGTCTATTGCTGCTACCCAGATCATTTTACCGCGCTTTGACGTAGATCAAGTTCTAGAGACCATTCGTGTCCATAAGCCTACTCTCTTCCCGGGCGCACCAACTATGTTTATGGCACTTAACAATCATCCCCGGATTGCTGAATATCGAGAGAGTTTAGCCGCGATTAGAGTCTGCACGAGCGGCTCTGCACCTTTGCCCTTGGAGGTGGCTCAAAAATTTGCTGAAGTGACGCAAGGCCAAGGAAATTTAGTTGAAGGATACGGTTTGTCTGAAGCTTCCCCAATAACCCATTGTAATCCGCTCGATCGTCCTACGCTCGCTGGTTCCATCGGTTTACCACTCCCGGACACGGATTACGTAATCATGGATCTGGAGACGGGCGAGCGGGAAGTTCCCGTGGGCGAAATAGGGGAATTATGTGTCCGAGGTCCTCAAGTAATGAAAGGTTATTGGGAAAAGCACCAAGAAACGGCCAAAACCTTGCGCAACGGCTGGTTGTATACGGGTGACATAGCAAGAATGGACCAAGATGGTTTCTGCTTTATTATCGACCGCAAGAAAGACTTAATCATTGCAGGTGGGTTTAATATTTATCCGCGTGATATTGAGGAGGTTCTGTACGAACATCCCAAAGTTAAAGAGGTTGTTGTAGCAGGAGTACCGGATCTCTACCGGGGAGAAACGGTCAAGGCCTATATTGTATTGAAGCCCAATACCGAAGCCAGTGAGCAAGAATTCATCGTATTTTGCAAGACTAGAATGGCTGCTTATAAAGTTCCTCGCTACGTGGAGTTCAGGGATGAATTACCTAGGACGATTGTCGGGAAAGTTTTGCGTCGCCAGCTGGTAGAAGAAGAAAAAGCAAAACTTCAAACGGCCGCCACTACGGAATCCTGAGTCAGGTCAAGGTTAAGGAAATAAATAACTATGCCCTTATAAGCCTGAAAATTCATAATTGAGAGAATAGTCCCCGGAGTATCACTTCGGGGACTCGACATAATGGACTGGGCAAAACAAGTAATGACTTCCTATAAGTCCCCGCGTTATGTTGAGTTTCGGGAGTCCTTGCCGGTCACCGGCTCGGGCAAAGTGCTACGACGGCTTTTATCCGATAGCTGAAGTATTAGATTAGGAGCGAAAGGAAATTTTGAGAATGAATAAAAAAACAGCCCAGTTGGCGCCGGTAGGCACTGTTCCGATTAAGACGCCAATAATGGGATGCATCGTAAGTATCAACGTATCTGACGGGGATCCTGTGGCTGTCGGACAGACGATTGCTGTTGTCGAGGCCATGAAGATGGAGTTCGAAATAGAGGCTGACAAAAGCGGCTATGTGAGCGATGTTTGTGTTGACCTTAATGATGTGGTCTCGGAGGGAGACCCGATTCTTTTCCTCAAAGAAGCAGAGGTCTCTGACACCTTCACTGCGTCGGATGAGAAAATCGATCTCGATGAGATTCGTCCTGATCTTGCCGAGGTGATCGCCCGTCATGCCTTCAGCTTTAACGCTAATCGGCCCGAGGCGGTGGCCAGCCGACATAAGAAAGGCCAGCGTACAGCCCGCGAAAATGTTGAAGATCTCTGTGATCCTGAAAGCTTCATTGAATACGGCGCACTCACAATTGCCGCACAACGGCAGCGACGGCCGCTTAGTGAACTCATCCAAAAAACACCGGGTGATGGTTTGGTCGCAGGCTTAGGTTCCGTAAATAGTTCTTTTTTCGGAGACGAACAGTCTCGCTGTTTGGTTATGTCCTACGATTATACAGTTCTGGCTGGCACACAGGGAGCGATGAACCACAAAAAGATGGATCGCTTGCTTAAAGTTGCTCACGAATGGGCGTTGCCTATCGTTCTATTTGCCGAAGGTGGTGGGGGAAGGCCAGGCGACATCGATGCAAATATTATCGCGGGCCTTGATCTTACTACGTTCAGCCGGTTCGCAGGTCTAAGCGGCAAAGCCCCACTGATCGGCATCGCGTCTGGATTTTGCTTCGCAGGTAATGCAGCGTTGCTTGGCTGTTGCGACGTAATTATCGCGACCAAGAATTCTAACATCGGCATGGGCGGTCCGGCAATGATCGAAGGCGGAGGATTGGGCATAGTTAGGCCGGAGGAGATTGGCCCACTTGACGTACAGGAACAAAACGGAGTTGTCGATATAGCAGTGGCTGATGAAGCTGAGGCGGTCACTGTCGCGAAGAAGTATCTCTCGTATTTTCAAGGATCAAACACTCAATGGGAAGCCGCAGACCAGAGGCTTCTGCGCCGCTTAATCCCGGAAAACCGTCTACGTGTTTATGACATAAGAGAAATAATCGAGGTGCTTGCTGACACTGGTTCTGTTCTAGAATTGCGGTCACAGTTTGGTCTAGGAATGATCACTGCGTTCTTAAGAATCGAAGGCAAGCCGTTCGGTATGATTGCGAATAATCCCAAGCATGTTTCAGGAGCCATTGAAGCCCAAGATGGAGACAAAGCAGCTCGTTTTATGCAGCTTTGTAACGTACATGGTCTGCCTATTCTGTCATTGGTCGACACACCAGGATTTATGGTCGGACCTGAAATAGAAGCTAACGCTCAGGTTCGCCATGTATGTCGCATGTTTGTGATAGGATCGCATTTGAATGTTCCCTTCTTCACTGTCGTTTTGCGCAAAGGGTATGGGCTTGGTTCAATGGCAATGTCAGCTGGCAGTTTCCAGGACTCATTCTTTACAACCTCTTGGCCATCGGGGGAATTTGGCGGTATGGGGCTCGAAGGGGCTGTCAAGCATGCCTACAGAAAAGAGCTCGAGTCAATCGAAGACCCGGCTCAGCGTGATGCTACCTACAAACAATATGTTGAGGAGTATTATAAGGAAGGGAAAGCCATCAATATGGCCTCTTACCTTGAAATTGATTCGGTGATTGATCCGGCGGATACACGCAGGTGGATCACATCTGGGCTGAAGTCTGTCCCGGCTATACCAAAAAATAAGCAGGGTCAACCGTTCATAGATACCTGGTGAACGCGGAGTAGACCGAAGCTGAGGGGAGGCCTCTTATTTAACTGCCTACCTTTATAGGGTCCATAATATTAACTATTATTGGTACACCCCATAATTACAAATTAATTATGGGGTGTATGTTTTCCGCACTAAATCAAAGTTGCGAAATCGTGGTTTGTATTTAATTCTATACAGTGAAGAGACCTCCTGCGGGCTGAACCATCAGTCTGGAGGTTTTTTTTATCCAATCATCAAGACTCCCACTTCTTGTAAGTGGAGGTAGGTCCTTCGTTAACTTCAGGTGGGGTAGAGTCCATCCTACGGCGCGAAAGTATTCGTCTGTGGCATGCGCCTTCGGCGATACTAATCCTACAGCGCTTAGTATTCGTTAAGGGTTGTGCGCTTTCGGCGATACTCTCCACCGGAGACTATCGTCACAGGAGACTACCGTATCTGAAGCCTCGATGTTCAGCTTTAGTTGAACGAGTTCACTCCGGAAAACTTGGCACGGTTCTTGTATGAAAAAGAGGTAGTAGTTTTTAGAAAGTTGCGAAAAAGACAAGGATCCATCTATTATCATGTCCTGATCTTTTGCGAGTAAAATGCAAGTAATGTTCGATAACGGTGATTAAAAGAAAAGGAGACAGACTATGAGAACAAGAGCTCAGTATATCGAGGGGTTAAGTAAGATGAACAGGAATCTCTACTTTAATGGTGGAATGATTGATAGGTTAGATCCACTTCAAGAAGGTGCCCTTAACGTAATGGGCCTAACGTTTGATGCAGCCTGGGACCCCGCGAGTAAGGAGCTTTGCACAGCAACGTCCCACATCACTGGGGAAACCATCAACCGCTTTAATCACATTCACCAAAACGCAGATGACTTGCACAAGAAGCAAGACATGACTCGTTTCTTAGTGAACAAGGTTGGGCAGTGCATTCAACGGTGTATGGGCATTGACGCTTCTAATGCAATCCACGCAGTGTCCTTCGAAGCTCAGAAGTCACCGAAAGCCAAGACAGCGTACCATGACAACTGGCTTAAGTGGCTGGAACGTTTCCAGAGAGAAGATCTCGTGGTAAGCTGCGCTCAGACTGATGTTAAGGGCGAGCGTCTAAAGCGACCGGCCGAGCAGGAAGACCCCGATATGTATGTGCATGTGGTAGAGGAGCGGAGCGATGGGATCGTGGTTCGCGGCTGCAAAGTCCATATCTCTGAAGCCTCGATTTCTGATGAGATCCTAGTAGTACCGAACCGAGCCCTGCAAAAGGGTGAGGAAGCCTATGCCCTGGCCTTTGCAGTTCCGTCAGACCATGAAGGAGTTAAGCAAATTGTTCACTTTCACAATTATCGCAAGCGCGATACCTATCAGAGGGGGATTGAATACGGTTACACGGATTCTTATGTCATCTTTGATGATTGCTTTATTCCTTGGGAGCGCGTGTTTCTGTGTGGGGAAACTCAGCACGGCGGTATGGCAGCCCTGCTATTTGCTTTGTTCCATCGTCATTCCTATTCTGGCTGTAAGCCAGCCATGCTCGACTATGTTATTGGTATGGGTGCCCTAGCAGCCGAAATTAATGGTATTGAAAAGACCCCTCATGTTCGCGAACTGCTCTCTAAGCTAATCATGACCGGTGAACTTGGTTATGCAGCCGGCTATACGTCCTCCGCCCTCAGCAAGCCCGAAGTTTTTATGCCTGGTTTGGGTGTCGTACCCTATGGTCCTGGCAGCTACATTCCGAATTCTATTTATGCCAACGTGGGCAGGTGTCTGACCGGTGAGGCCGTGTTCCATGAACAAGAGATCCTGTGCAACATCGCTGGTGGTATGCCTGCCACATTCCCTTATGAAAATGACTTGACTAACCCTGTTCTTAAAAATTTGTTGGAGAAGTACCTGAAAAGAAGTCTAAAAATGCCCGTGGAAGAACAAATTAAATTTTGGTTAAACTTCATAGATTTTGGTCTCTCTAGTTCCGCTGGTGCCACGTTGTACGGTGCGTATCATGGCGGAGGATCTCCAATTATGGAGCAAATCGCCATCACCTCACAGTACGACATGGAGTCCAAAAAGGATATCGTTAGGGCTATCGCTGGAATGAAACCGAGAGTTAAGAAGAAATAAATGCGAAGAGGAGGAGGATTATGGCTAGCAAATTTATGTATAGTAACCGCGACCACAAATTTATTATCAAAGAATGGTTAGATGGCAAGAAGATTCTGGGACTAAAGCGTTTTCAAGATTATCTCAGTATCGAGGATGTCGATGGAATACTTGATCAATCCTTAAAAATAAGTAGAGAAATTGTTGCTCCTACGAATGATGACGGGGATACTATTGGGGCGATCTTTAAGGATGGGAAAGTCACAGTTCCCCCTTCTTTCCATAAGGCTTTCAAATTTATTCATGAGAATGGCTGGGGTGCCAGCAACAGTGATGTAGAAGGAGAGGGTGCTCTTCCTGAGATCCTGAACGAAGCAGTTCGCGAATATATTATTGCCGCTAACCCTGCCATGTCCCCCTATATTGGGTTGAGCGGCGGCATAGCGTCCGTAATCAAGGCGTTTGGCTCACCTGAACAGATCGCCTTTTATACACCAAAAATGTTTGAGGGTGTTTGGGAAGGGACAATGTGCTTGACGGAACCTGGTGGAGGGTCTGACGTTGGGGATATGAAGACCAAAGCCTATCCCACAGATAACCCGTTAATTTATAAGGTTAAGGGGACAAAATGCTTTATTACCGGAGGAGATCATGATCTCACGGAAAATATTATTCACTTGGTGCTAGCCCGAGTGGATGGAGCGGCCCCCGGCACCAAAGGGCTGTCGTTATTCATTGTGCCCAAGGTCTGGGTTAATGAAGACGGCAGCCTGGGAGAATCCAACGATGTTTCAACCGTTGGGATCGAACACAAAATGGGACTTAAGGGTTCGTCCACTGCTGTGCTTAGCTTTGGGGAAGAGGGTCAATGTCGCGGCATTTTGTTAGGCAGCCCACCGGATGAAAAAGGGATCGGACAGGGTATGGCTCAAATGTTTATGATGATCAATGGATCGAGGATGGATACTGGACACAGTGCTTTGGCCGTGGCGACAGTCGCCTATAACAATGCAGTTCACTATGCTAAGGAGCGAATCCAGGGGCGACCGATTAACAATCCTAAAGGGAGTCGGGTGCCCATCATCCAACATGAGGATGTCCGTCGTATGCTACTCACGCAGAAGGCTACCTTGGAAGCTATGCGGGCCATGATTTTTAAGGGCTACTATTATTTAGACTTAATCCAACACGGGGATGATCCAGCAGATATCAGTGTTGCAAAACGCTCGATTGAGGTCATCACTCCTCTAGTAAAAGCGTATTGCTCGGACCAAGGATGGTTGATGATTACCGAAGCCATTCAAGTCTTCGCTGGCTACGGGTTTACCGAGGAATACCCAGTGGCGCGTCAAGCTAGGGACGTTAAGATTTACTCCATTTGGGAGGGTACCAATTTTATTCAATCAATGGACCTAGTCGGCCGTAAATGGAGTCTGGATAAAGGCAGCGTCTTCAAAGAATGGATGATGGAGATGGCCACATTCGTCCAGGCTAACCAGAAGCATAAAGTCTTTGCTCGGGAGTTCGAGGTACTGGGTAAAGCATTATTAGCTTACCAGGAACTTATGGGTATCGTATTAGGCTACTTTAAGGAAAATATTAGACTGGTTCCCTTGTATAGTACGAGAATTTTAAGGATCACAGCGGAACTCTATGGCGGTTGCTTGCTGATGCAACAAGCATTAGTGGCCCAAGAAAAATTAGACCTTGGGAACGCAGACAAAGATTTCTATGCCGGCAAAGTATTTAGCGCCAAATTTTATATACTCAATATTGTTCCTGATGTGGCGGCGACTGTGCGGATTATTAAAGAGGCCGACACCTCGGCTATCGACATTCCTGAAGGGGCTTTTTAGGGGAGGAAGTGTCTTAACACGTTCGCACACGTTCCATTGCTATTCGCTTGTCGGTAAGGCTAAAAGGCAAAACCTCTGGGCTTTCTGCAAGTTAACCGTTGCCTTTCTTAACGCCTTATCGACTGCGCTCATTGACGCAATTCCTCTCTCCGTGCTCTCTGAGTTAAGAAACTTCCTCTGGCTTGGGTCGACGGGGAATTGGAGTGAATGAGAATCCCGGTGACGCTGTTTGCGTTCTTGACGCAAATGCGCTGGGGGCTTCCATGGTAAGGAAATTGCTTTCTACGCTTTGCTCAAATTAGGCGCAATTGTAGTGCAAACAAACCCATGTATATTGAAAGAGAAATAGCGTACCAAATGAACGATTCCGGTGAGCGGCTCTGCTCTACTTTTTATGGACTATGACTTTGGTCTTTGATATTTTTTAACCTCCTATCTAATGGCTTTTCATAACCGAATATCCCCATAGAAAAAGGGCCACGGCAATTTATTGTCGTAAGCCCTAGTATATTTAGTTAATTTCATCCACCATTATCCTACTATAGAAGGATCAAAATATCCATAGGTAGTTTATGGGATAGAAGCTATTCGTACTTGGAATCGATCTACTACCATTCTAATGAGGGAGAGAGGTGCCTCTTTAATCTTCTTCTGCTACCTCGTCATCTTCATCCTCATCCTCAAAAAGCTCTTCAAGTCTATCCTGTACTTCGTCAATAATATAAAAAAGTTGAGCCTGGTGAAGTTCATGGGCATTTGTTTTCAGTAAGTCCGTGATAATTTCAACCGAGTCAGGTGATAAGTCATAATCGTTGAGTAAAATTAATTTGAAAGTATCTGGACTAATGTCTACTTTCTAAATCCTAATATTCGACATAAAATTAGGAATGGATATGCTATTATACTTAAGGAAGCATTTTAAATGTAAAACGAAGAAACAGGAGGGAAAAATTGTTAATGAAAAGAAATTATAGGCTTACAGTGTTTATTTCATTTTTTGTTTTAATGATGCTAACAATAACTAATTATGCTTTTGCATTGGACATCGAGAAACCTACTTTTGATGAGTTTGGGTTTCGTAAAGGAATTCATGATTCAAGTAATATGCAAATGCACCAATTGACGTCGTCTTGGGAAACTTACCCAGAACAATCTGGTGTATCTTTAACGAAACAATGGACTGTTACTTTTAATCAGACTATTTCGGCTACTAATATTGTTGCAATGGTAATAGAAAAAGATGGTGTTTTTATCCCAGTTACTATCACTTTAAATGCGGCTCAAAAGAAAGCAATTATTTCGCCAGTTAACGGATATGATAGCGGCTCCCAATATTCCTTGAGGATTATCTTAGACGGCGGAAAGCAATATAGAATGAACTTTACAACTGTGAATGCAGATGAAGTTAAATATTTCGCTAGTTTAGCTACTGCTACATCAAGGGCTGCAGCAGTATATCCATTGAAAAAGAATCAATTTATAAAAACATATCGGGATTATAAATCAGATACGTACTATAAACTTGATTTAAAAGAAGGAGAAGGAACTACTGTAGCAATTCGTGCACAAATAGATAAGGATTCCATGAATATTTTTCTATATGACTCAGAAGGAAGTCAATTTGATTACGAATATATTAGTAATGGGCAGACGGGCACAGTTACTTATAAAGTTAGTAGTGATAAGACAATGTATATTAAAGTTGGAGGAGAAACAGGAGTTTACTATATAGGGTTTTATGACAATTATTATAATAATACGTCTTCGGATAACGATCAACGTGATTACTTTGGCTCCCTTTATACAGCAAAAAAAGTTACCGAGGGTATAAAAACGAAAGATGATCCTTATGCCTTAGATTTTTACAGAGTAAATGTTCTGGAAGGTCAAACTCTAACAGTCAGCTGTACTCCACAAATAGATAAGGATTCCATGAATATTTTTCTATATGACTCAGAAGAGAGTCAATTGGATTATGAATATATGAGTAATGGGCAAACGGGCACTGTATCAAAGAAAGCGTCAAGGGATTGCACATACTTTATAAAAATTGGAGGATCGGCTGGTAAATATAATTTACAATACTCTACAAATTAGGATACAGGTGTTTGTTCCATAGTAGACTCATTATGCGCAACAAGGAGAGCATAAAAAAAGCCCCTGATCATTACGGTCAGGGGCTTTGTACACTGTAAGTTTCAGTGAAATTATGATGTTCCGATTAATCTGTAATGATATACGATTCATGCTTAGTAAAATGCCTTCAGGCGTTGTGATATTATGTATAGAAATTTCATTTCTATGGAAGAGCTGTGTATGCTTTCCGCACTAATCAGAGTTACCAGATCGTGGTTTGTATTTTATTCCATACAGTGAAGAGACCTCCAGCGGGCTGATTTGTCGGTCTGGAGGTTTTTTTTAATTTCCGAAAACTTGGCACGGTTCTTGTATATTAAGGGGGTAGCAGCTTGTGAGTTAACATAATTAGTATTCGAAAACAGTGATTATCAGAAAAGGAGAAAGACTATGAAAACAAGAGCTCAGTATATCGAGGGGCTATAAGATGAACAGGAACCTCCATCTACCGCTTTAACCACATTCACCAAAACGCAGATGACTTGCACAAGAAGCAAGACATAACTCGTTTCTTAGTGAACAAGGTTGGGCAGTGCATTGATCGTTGAGAAATTTGCCAAGAGGAATGGGGTAGGAAAACGAAGAAGGGTTTTTACTCTTACGAGTGATAAAGGAGGGGTTCGATGGTGAAAGCATCCGTTTCAATTGTCAAAGTAACCGATGTCTATGAGTCTCTTCAGGAGAGTCTAAGCTTAAGCGATGGGCTAGCGGGATTGAACATCAAGGACAGGATCTTGATTAAACCCAATATCGTTAGTTGGGATTTTGACCTACCATTTCCTCCCTTTGGCGTGGTGACCACCAGTGCCGTGATCAGTGCTCTAGTCCGCATCCTAGCTGAACATGGTTTTAAAAACCTAACGATTGGTGAAGGTGCCCTTCCGCAGATAAGTCCTGATGGGGATGTCGTGTACGAAGCTTTAGGATACAAAAAATTACAAGAGCGCTACGGAGTCAAATTAGTGGATTTTAATAAGGAAGAGTTTGTGCCAACAGATTATGGTGATGGGTTTATCCTGGATATTGCTAAACAGGCTTTAGAAGCGGACAAGATAATTAACATCCCTGTGCTAAAAACGCACAACCAGGCTAAAGTGTCTTTAGGGATTAAAAACCTTAAAGGCTGTCTCAATAAAAAGTCAAAACAGTCTTGCCATGGTGTAGGCGATGAGGAACTTAGTCGTATGTTCCCTCGGATCATCGATAAGCTCCCAGTGGCCTTGACGATTATCGATGGACTTTACACCCTGGAAAAAGGGCCAGGGCCTACTGGGAAAGCATTTAGAAAGAATCTCTTGATAGCCTCTCGTGATCCTTTGGCCTGTGATCTTGTAGGAGCTGCAATCCTTGGCTATTCGGCTAAAGAAGTGGCCCATCTAACTAATTATGCCAAAAGCCACGGGCGCAGTTTGGAATTGGCAGATTATGAAGTGCAAGGGGAGAGCGTGACGGATCACCAGGAGTATGTCACGTATGATTGGGAGTGGTCGGAAGAAGACACTGGCCCAGCCGGGTTTGAAAAGCGCGGCATCACAGGGCTCGCAATTCGTAAGTATGATAGTACTCTGTGTACGGGTTGTTCAGTACAATATAATCCCATGTTGATCCTGCTGTCTTCGGCCTTCAAAGGGGAGCCTTTTCCAAATGTTGAGTTAGTAAGCGGCAAGCAACAATTGGCCGCTAAAGGTTTTGATAATACTGTGCTTTTTGGAAAGTGCGCCTGTCACTTAAATAAAAATAATCCCAATCTCAAAAAAGCTATTCCGCTTTGGGGATGTCCTCCTGATCTGGAAAAATTCGTTGAGGTGTTGGCTAAGGAGGGTATCAAATGCGATTATAACGAGTATGTACGCTTCCGTCACTACTTGTTCAGTCGTTATAAGGAAAGTGAGGGTTTCGATCTCGCCGACTGGTCAGTGAAATAACTATACGCCTAACAGAAATGAGAGGAGGATGGAAATGCAGATTTATAAAGTAGCGGTCTTAGGATCAGGTGTAATGGGGAGTACAATCGCTGCGCATTTGGCTAATGCTGGAATTCCGAGTCTATTGTTGGATATTGTCCCTGCTAAACTATCGGCGAAAGAAGAAGCCGCTGGACTAACCCTGGAGGATCGTTCGGTCAGAAACAGCATTGCGCAAATCAATAAAGGAAAATTACTGAAAATGAATCCCGCTCCGCTTTTGGTCCCAGAGTTTGCCGACCGGATTGAGGTGGGGAACTTAAGTGATGATTTAGGGCGCTTAAGCGAAGTTGATTGGGTGATCGAGGTTGTTGTTGAACGCCTCGACATCAAAGTGGATCTCTTCAAAAAAGTAGCTGCTTGTGTCCGCCCTGGTACGATTGTCACCTCCAATACCTCAGGAATTTCCGTAAAATCAATGGTGGAGGGTCTTCCAGAAAGTTTTACACAGTATTTTCTAGGGACACACTTCTTTAATCCCCCACGCTACATGAAACTCTTAGAAATTATCCCAGGACCCTACACCGACCCAGAAGTCATCAGATTCCTAGGCGAATTTGGAGAGCGGGTTTTGGGCAAAGGGGTAGTAGTGGCCAAAGATACGCCCAATTTTATTGCCAACCGGATTGGGGCCATCGGCTCTCCAGTATTGCTTAAGGAAATGCTTCGTTTGGGCTTAACTGTTAACGAAGTAGATGCTTTGACGGGGCCGATCATGGGACGCCCGAAAAGTGCATCGTTTCGGACGATAGATCTAGTCGGTTTGGATACCTTTATCCATTCCAACAATAATGTAGCCAATGGAGTGCCTACGGAAAAAGATAACTTTGTTCTACCAGAATTTATATTTACAATGTTGAAAAATGGCTGGTTGGGAGATAAATCAAAGCAAGGCTTCTACAAAAAGTCTAAAGGCCCTAAAGGTAAAGTGATTGAAGTTCTAGATGTTTTAACGATGACCTATGGTCCACAAAAAGATGTGAAATTTGCTTGCCTGGAAAATGCCAAAGCAGCAAAAAGCTTGTCCGAGAAGCTTCGCACCTTAGTTAGCGGAGATGATATTGGGGCTGAGTTTGCTTGGAATGTTTTAAAAGCGACTCTGCTTTATGCTGCTACTATTGTCAAAGATATTGCGGACGATATTACTGGAATCGACGAAGCCATGCGTTGGGGTTACAATTGGGAAATGGGTCCCTTTGAGCTTTGGGATGCCCTTGGAGTAAAAGCAACGGCGGATCGTATCGTAGCGGAAGGCGAGACACTGCCCCCGCTCGTGGAAGAATTACTCGCTCAAGGACAGGAGAGCTTCTATCAGAAGAATGAGAGTGGACAGAGCGCCTATTATAATGCCGGAGCCTATCATCAAAAAGCAGCCAGCCCCTATACTTTCTCAATGAAACAAGCCCATAAAGTAGGAAAGGTCATCTCTGGCAATGCCGGAGCAAGCCTGGTCGACCTCGGAGATGGCGTAGCCTGTTTGGAATTTCACTCTCCGAATAATTCCATCAACTCAGATGTTGTGGAGATGATTAATAAGTCGTTGGCAGAAGTAGAAAAAAATTACCTAGGACTTGTGATCGGCAATCAAGGAAAGAACTTCTGCGTGGGAGCTAACCTCGTGCTTATTCTTCAGGAAGCGGAAAAAGGAAACTGGGATAAGCTTGATCTTGGGGTGCGTGAATTACAGAATGCAACAATGGCCCTGAAATTTGCCAAGAAACCGGTCGTAGCGGCTCCTTTCGGAATGACCCTTGGTGGTGGAACGGAAATATGTCTGCATACGCATGCCCTTCAAGCCTCTTCGGAAACCTACATGGGTCTCGTCGAACTGGGAGTTGGCCTAATTCCCGGTGGTGGTGGGACAAAGGAAATGGCCGTGCGAGCGATGGAAGGAGTTCTTCCAGGCGTGCAAGTGGCTCCTGATTACTTCTTTGCCAAACGCTTTGAAGCAGTTGCTATGGCTCAAGTCTCTACTAGCGCGGAAAAAGCGCGCCAACTTGGTTTCTTGCGTGAACATGACCGTTATAGCATGAACCCCGAGCATGTCCTCTTGGATGCCAAAGCAAGGGTCATTGATTTGGCTCGTAACTTCAGACCTAATCTACCAACTAAGGTCAAAATGGGTGGAGCAGGAGTCCGTGCTACCTTGGAGCTTGCCTTATATGGAATGCGTGTAGGGAACTATATCTCAGATTATGATCAATATCTAGGTGAAAAATTAGCCTATGCCATGACCGGTGGGGATCGTCCGGCAGGAATGCTTGTGGATGAACAATATCTCTTAGATCTCGAACGAGAAGCCTTTATGAGCTTAGTCGGCGAAGCTAAGACTCTGGATCGTATTCGCCATATGCTTGCTAAAGGCAAGGCATTACGGAATTAGGGGGGAAGAAAAGCATGCAAGAGGCCTATGTTATAGAGTCTAAGCGGACAGCTATCGGTAAAGCGTTCAAAGGTTCCTTAGTTCAGGTTCGTCCAGATGATTTAGGTGCTTATGTCCTACAGGATATTCTTAAGAATGTTCCTGCTCTTAAAACTAATGAAATTGATGACTGCGTGATTGGTTGTTCGTTCCCAGAAGCAGAGCAGGGGATGAATATGGCTAGAGTTATGGCTTTGCGCGCCGGCCTTCCGTACGACGTCCCGGGCGTGACTATCAATCGCTTTTGTTCTTCTGGTCTACAGGCAATTTCCATGGCAGCTGACCGGATTCGTTTAGGTGAAGCAGAGGTTATGATCGCTGGTGGAGCGGAGAGTATGACCTCAGTCCCTATGGTAGGGAATAAGCCGGCACCGAATCCCTACATGATGAAGCATGCTCCGGAAGTCTATACGTCCATGGGCATAACTGCTGAGAATGTGGCCAAAAAATATGAAATAACCCGGGAACAACAAGATTCCTTTGCGGTCTTAAGCCATCAAAAAGCATGGGCAGCTCAAACCAGCGGTCGCTTTGAGGATGAGATTGTACCAATTCTCCTCCCTAATTGGGGAAAGACAGGTGAAAAATGGTTCAACAAAGATGAGGGGATTCGAGCAGAGACAACGCTAGAATCATTAGCCAAACTCAAGCCTGTCTTCCTGAACGGGGGCTCGGTCACAGCAGGGAACTCATCCCAGACCAGTGATGGTGCAGCAATCACTCTTTTCATGTCTGAACACAAAGTAAAGGCACTGGGTTTGAAACCGGTAGCCGTTTGGCGTGGACTTGCTGTCGCCGGTGTAGAACCCGAACTGATGGGTATTGGCCCTATCAAGGCAATCCCTAAAGTATTGAAACAAGTCGGACTGACCCTTGACCAAATCGATATTTTCGAGTTAAATGAAGCCTTTGCCTCGCAGTCGTTAGCGATCATTAAGACATTGGGCATAGATCCAGCAAAAGTCAATCCTAACGGCGGGGCCATTGCCTTTGGACACCCACTCGGCTGTACTGGAGCTAAGCTTACAGCAACCTTATTACATGAAATGACAAAGCAAAAGAAGAAATACGGCATGGTAACTATGTGTATCGGTGGCGGCATGGGAGCGGCTGGGGTTTACGAATTATTGTAGATGCTAAAGCTATCACTGCCAACCTCTGGGTAGCGCAGGATGTGAACCAAGAGGAAAACAAAGGATTAACTGATAAGTTGGAGCAAACTGAATAATATATGAGGTTGCTACCCCCCGATGTAAATCAGGGGGTAGTTTTTTTCAACTTCGGTGACCATTCCCAATAGAAAAAGCTCTACTTTCCCTTTCTTTTTATGTTTAAATATGCTATATTATAAATAATTGAATGACTATTCATTCAATTGCAATTTTAGCATAGTTTCCAAAAGGAGAAAATATTATGACTAAACGCCAAGATAAATATCAACTAATCTTAGAAGCAGCGGTAGAGGCAATTGCTGAAACGGGTTTCTATCAGTGTCAGGTATCTAAAATTGCCCGTTTAGCAGGTGTTGCCGATGGAACGATTTATCTTTATTTTAAGAATAAAGAGGATATCCTAATCCGGCTTTTTCAAGAGCGAATGGGAGAATTTATTGTCGATGTTCGTGACCAAATTGCTAAATGTCAGACAACCAGTTCGCGTCTTAAAGCTATAATGGCGGCACATTTTAACTATATGGAGAAAAATCGTTCTTATGCAATTGTAACTCAATTGGAAGTACGACAATCAGATTCGCGTATACGTAATGCTATTAGAGAACCAGTTTTAGAGTATTTTCGAGTGATCGAGGAGGTGATAGAGCGGGGTATCGAATCGAAAGACATAGCAAATGTAAACGTTCGTGCGGCTAGACAAATGATTTTTGGGGCTATGGATGAGGCCGTAACGGATTGGCTAATGGCTCGCAAGCCAAGACTTCTGCTTAATCAAGTTGAACCAATATTTTACCTTTTTGCTGGTGCACTACGGCTTCAAGAATAGTGAACTCGTTCAACTAAAGTTGAACATCGAGACTTCGGTGGGGGAGTCTCCCCTCACCGAAGCGGAGTACTTGGGCCCACTCCCACTTGAAGAAGTGAGAGTCTTACGATTGGATAAATAAAATTGTTAAAGGTTAATGAGTGAACATTCATTCACCCCGGGTAAACTTTTGGAGGTAATCTTGTAGGTTTATGCTTATCCGGTCAAATACAGTTGGACAACATGCAGTCCCGAAACTTAAGTAAGGGACAAAATTAGCTAAATATCTCAAAAGGGGGAATAAAAAATCATAAATCTCCTGTCGAGTGAATGACTATTCATTCATTTACCTAATATATATATGTGTATAGAATCTAATTGTAACAAGTAGATTGCAGATTTAAATTTTCAAACTAAGAGGAGGATGGAAAATGCAGATTCATAAAGCTGCAGTACTCGGTTCAGGTGTGATGGGAAGCACAATTGCGGCACAATTAGCTAATGCCGGAATTCCAAGTCTTTTATTAGATATTGTTCCTTCATCATTAACTAAGGAAGAGGCGGCAGCAGGACTATCCTTGGACAATAAAAAGGTACGTAACCGCTTAGCGGAAAGCAATAAAGCCAAATTGCTAAAAACAAACCCCGCACCCCTGTTTGTGCCTGAGTTTGCGGAACTCATTGAGGCAGGAAATCTTAGCGATGATCTTGATCGTTTGTCCGAAGTAGATTGGGTAATTGAGGTTGTGGTTGAACGTTTAGATATTAAGATTGAGCTATTTAAGCAGGTGGCAGCTCATGTCCGTACTGGTACCATTGTTAGTTCAAATACCTCAGGA
Source organism: Desulfosporosinus sp. BRH_c37 (assembly GCA_001516045.1). Lineage (GTDB taxonomy): Bacteria > Bacillota > Desulfitobacteriia > Desulfitobacteriales > Desulfitobacteriaceae > Desulfosporosinus. Next base: position 29,222 of record LOEW01000243.1, on the reverse strand, counting down.
ATTTCTCTGACAGCGATGGTGGAGGGACTACCGGAGACCTTTACTAGAAATTTCCTGGGAACTCACTTTTTTAATCCCCCCCGCTATATGAAATTACTGGAGATAATTCCTGGACCAAATACGGATCCAGAAATTATAAATTTCATTAAGGAATTCGGAGAGCGCGTTTTAGGGAAAGGAGTAGTACTGGCCAAAGATACTCCTAACTTCATTGCCAACCGGATTGGTGTTTATGGACTAGCCGTAACCTTACGAGAAATGATGAAATCTGGGTTGCGGGTTGATGAGATTGATGCTCTGACAGGTCCTATATTGGGGCGACCGAAGAGTGCGTCCTTTCGCACAGTTGATCTTGTAGGGCTTGATACTTTTGTACATGTAGCAAACAACGTAGGAGAAGGAGTCCCGGAAGAACAAGAATATTTTGTTATGCCCGAGTTTATCCAAGAGATGCTTAAAAATGGCTGGCTTGGAGACAAGACCAAGCAGGGATTCTACCGCAAGAGTAAAGGGCCAAAGGGAAAAGTGCTGGAAGTATTAGACCCTAAAACCATGACCTATGTACCCACCCTACCTGTTAAGTTCCCTTCGTTGGAGAAAGCGAAAGCTGCCGGTGGTTTAGCGGAAAAGATCCGTACATTGGTTGATGGTAATGATGCCGCGGCGGAGTTTAGCTGGAACGTTCTTAAGCCGGTATTGTTATATGCAGCTAGAGTTGCTCCGACTGTTGCTGAGGACATCACAGCAGTTGATGAAGGGATACGTTGGGGATTTAACTGGGAGATGGGTCCCTTTGAAATTTGGGATGCACTCGGAGTAGAACAGACTGCTCAACGGATAATTGAAGAAGGCGGAAAACTGCCACCTTTAGTAGAGCGTTTATTAGAAAAGGGACAAGGGAGTTTCTATCAAAAAGCGAAGGACGGAGTCATTAGTTATTTTGATCGGGACACATATTCGGTAAAACCGGCAAATCCGTACTCTTTCTCGCTTAAACAGGCCCATAAGCAAGGAAAAGAGATAATTGGGAATACCGGAGCCAGCCTCGTTGATATTGGCGATGGAGTTGCTTGTCTAGAATTTCATTCACCCAATAATTCAATTGGCTCGGATATAGTTAATATGATTCATAAATCTTTAGCCGAAGTTGAAAGCAACTACCTGGGACTAGTAATTGGTAACCAGGCTAAAAACTTTTGCGTCGGCGCGAACTTAATGCTCGTCCTGATGGAAGCCGAAGATGAGAACTGGGATGAGCTTGATTTAATGGTGAGGGAATTCCAGAGGGCAACAATGGCCTTGAAGTATGCTAAAAAACCGGTTGTTGCAGCGCCTTTTGGCATGACCTTAGGGGGAGGAACCGAAATTTGTCTACATGCCCATGGCATTCAAGCAGCCGCAGAAAGCTACATGGGCCTTGTTGAAGTTGGTGTAGGACTTATTCCAGGTGGTGGTGGCGTTAAAGAGATGGCTGTCCGGGCCATGGAGGGGATTCTGCCGGGGATACAAGTTTCTCCAGACTACTTCTTCGCTAAACGCTTTGAAGGAGTGGCGCTGGCCAAAGTATCAATAAGTGCAGAAAATGCCCGTCAACTTGGTTATTTGCGTGAACAAGACCGCTACAGCATGAATTCGGATCATGTTTTATTGGATGCCAAGGCCCGGGTGATCGATCTAAGTCGCAATTTCCGGCCTAAGCTATCTACCAAAGTAAAAACTGCCGGGTCAGGTGTAAGGGCGTTCTTGGAACTTGCGCTCTATGGTATGAAGGAAGGCCATTATGTATCGGACTATGATGTTCATTTGGGTAAAAAACTGGCTTTTGCTCTAACCGGAGGGGATCGCCCCGCTGGAATGCTGGTTGATGAACAATACCTCCTGGATCTGGAACGGGAAGCCTTTCTTAGTCTGGCCGGGGAAGCAAAAACCCAAGAACGAATTCGTTACATGTTAGCAAAAGGTAAACCTTTACGGAATTAAGGGAGGGGAACAAGATGCAAGAAGCGTTTATTGTTAATTCTAAACGGACCGCGGTAGGCAAAGCAGTCAAAGGGTCACTCAGACTGGTTCGCCCTGATGACTTAGGGTCTTATGTTGTTGAAAATATTCTTAAAGAGGTACCCACCCTTAGATGGGAAGAAATTGATGATTGTATTATTGGATGCTCCTTCCCCGAAGGAGAGCAGGGTATAAATATGGCTAGGCTGATTACCATGCGGGTAGGATTACCGGTTGATGTGCCCGGCATGACCGTCAATCGCTTTTGTTCTTCTGGGTTACAAGCCATTTCCTTGGCAGCGGATCGAATCAGGCTGGGAGAAGCAGATGTGATGATCGGTGGGGGAGCAGAGAATATGTCCATGATCCCGATCGGTGGTCTAAAGCCTTCACCAAATCCCTATCTGATGGAGCATGCTCCTCAAGCCTATATCTCCATGGGGATAACGGCAGAAAATGTAGCGAAAAAATATAATATAAGTCGGGAAGAGCAAGACGAATTTGCTGTGCGCAGTCATCAAAAGGCTGCTGCAGCGCAAAGCAGCGGACGCTTCAAGGAAGAGATAGTACCAGTACCTCTTCCCGTGTGGGGTAAAGCGGAAGAAAAGTGGTTTACCCAAGACGAAGGAATCCGTGGGGAAACAACTAGAGAGAGCTTAGCCAAGTTAAAACCGGCTTTCAGGAATGGTGGGTCAGTTACAGCAGGAAATTCATCCCAAACCAGTGATGGCGCAGCGGCTACTTTAATGATGTCGGAACGAAAAATTAAGGAATTAAATCTTCAGCCGTTAGCGGTCTGGAAAGGACTGGCAGTAGCGGGTGTCGAATCGGAGCTAATGGGTATCGGACCAATTAAAGCTATTCCTAAAGTACTCAAACAACTAGGCATGACCTTAGATCAAATTGATCTGTTTGAATTAAATGAAGCCTTTGCTGCCCAGTCCTTAGCTGTTATCAAGACCCTGGGAATTGATCCGGGCAAAGTTAATCCCAATGGAGGCGCAATAGCCTTTGGGCATCCGCTGGGGTGTACTGGAGCCAAACTAACGGCTACGTTACTGCATGAAATGAAACGACAAAAATTAAAATATGGCATGGTCACGATGTGTGTCGGTGGCGGAATGGGAGCGGCAGGAGTATTTGAGCTTCTCTAAAGAAAGTATTTAATGGTCAGTTGACTTTCTGAATAGTATAAAAGTCTAGCAGGGGTTATCTAAATTTCTAAAAATACTCTTTCAGGGGAGGATTAAAAATGCAAGCTGGAGATGTAATTTCGTGGGAAAGGACATTCACAAATGAAGATGTTCGTGTTTTCAGTGAGTTAACCGGCGACAAAGGAACCCATCATGTTAACGAAAATGAACAGGGTCAACTGATGGTTCACGGACTACTTACAGCTTCTTTACCTACAAAAATAGGGGGTGATATTAACTTTATTGCACGTGATCTTTCTTTTGAGTTTCATCGTCCGGTTATGACTGGTGATACGATCAAATGTGATGTGGTACTCATCGAATTGGAAGAGTTAGAGGAGAAGTTCAATTTGTCTACATCATGCACCTGTACTAACCAACATGGGAAAGTGGTTCTAACGGCTGACGCCAAAGGAATTGTTTTTAAGTAGAATTCAGTAAGTGAACTCGTTCAGCTAAAGCTGAACATCGAGGCTTTAGATGGGGACTCTGCCCCACCTCCACTTATAGAAGTGGGGGTCTTGAAAACTGGATAAAAATTAAGGTATACAGTTTGAGGAGGAAAAACATATGGAATTGGCAGTGCGCGGTGGCGGATTTTTATTAGCGGCAGTAACTCCTGATCAAGTATTTGCACCGGAAGAACTAAATGAAGATCACCTTCAGTTAAAACGCATGACCCACAATTTTGTTGAAAAAGAGATTGTTCCCAAGCGTGAAGCAGTCGAAGGACAGGAAGAAGGTCTGATGCGCAGTTTCATGGAGCAAGCAGGGAAACTTGGGTTGTTGGGCCTAGAGGTTCCAGAGGAATTTGGGGGACTATCCTTAGATAAGTATTCTACGGTTGTAGTAGGGGAGGAAGTACCCCGCGGTGGCTCTTTTGCGGTATCTTTTGCTGCCCATACGGGCATTGGAACTTTGCCAATCGTATATTTTGGTACACCGGAACAAAAAGCAAAATATCTGCCAAGTTTGGCCAGCGGTGAAAAGATTGCGGCATACTGTTTAACCGAGCCCGGTTCAGGTTCAGATGCCTTAGGGGCAAAAACAACGGCCGTGCTTAATGCCGAGGGCAGTCATTATATTCTGAATGGAACTAAGCAATTTATTACAAATGCTGGGTTTGCCGATGTTTACTTAGTTTATGCTAAGGTCGATGGTAAGTTAACCAACTTTATTGTAGAACGAGACATGCCTGGGCTTTCGCTAGGGCTGGAAGAAAAGAAGTTAGGAATTAGAGGCTCGTCCACTCGTCAGGTTATCTTGGAAGATGTTAAAGTGCCAGTGGAAAACCTGGTCGGGGAAATTGGCAAGGGTCATGTCGTGGCCTTCAATATTCTTAACGTTGGTCGTTATAAACTGGCAGCAGCGGCTATGGGTAGCAGCAGGTTAGCTTTAGACACTGCGGTAAAATATGCTTCGGAACGCAAACAATTTGGAGTTCCGCTGACAGCTTTTGGAGCTATTGCCATGAAACTGGCCGAAATCGCAACGCAAATCTATGTGGCTGAGAGCGTAGTTTACAGGACAGCTGGACTAATGGAACAGGGCTTTGAAGGTTTGGATCTCACAGGGGATTGCCGAAAAGAAGCGGGAAAGGCCTTGGAAGAGTATGCCATAGAATGTTCCTTAAATAAAGTCTTGGCTTCAGAGGTCTTGGATTTTGCAGTTGATGAAGGGCTGCAGATTCATGGTGGCTACGGATTTATTCAGGAGTACCCTATTGAGCAGATGTACCGGGATGCCCGGATTAACAGAATTTTTGAGGGAACAAATGAAATAAATCGTTTACTGGTACCGGCAACCTTATTAAAACGGGCCTTAAGCGGAGAATTGCCGCTCTTGGCTGCTGCCAAAGCTGTAAGTAAAGATCTCCTGTCGGCAAGCTTGACTTCGAGCGAAGAGGGCCTGGCCGGACTGCTGCCGTTAGTTCAAAATGCTAAAAAGCTTTGGCTCATGGCAGCTGGAGTAGCTGTTCAAAACCTAGGCGAAGCTTTAAAAAATAACCAATATATTCTTATGGGCTTGGCCGAAATGGTTTTGCAGATTTATGCTATGGAAAGTGCGGTGTTAAGGGCGTTAAAAGTTCAAGCGTTGGCAGTTAGTGATGAACACAAAACTTTTGTGGCAAAAGCAGCAACTCTGGGTACTTTTACCGCTTTCAACATCCTAGAACAACAGGCCAAAGAGGTTTTGTGCGCAGCAGAAAAAGGAGATACTCTTCAGACTATCCTCGCTGGAATGAGGAAGCTAGTCCGTCGCCCAGCGGTGGATATGATTGGGTTGCGTCAGGAAATTAGTCAACTAGTTATTGAAAAAGGGAAGTATCCGATTCGTTAAAACTAGCTGCAGGATACTGGTGGGGGGAGGAGACTCCTCCCGACAATGCTAATTTCAGAATTTAATAAGCTTAGACTGATCCGAGATATCGGAATATTCATAATTGTATTTTAGTCAGCCTAGTTACTTCAATATTTAAAGTTTTTGTAATTTTCTAAAGAAGGAGAATTATAATTATGGCAATTGAACTTAATGAAGTTGTAATGGTTAGCGCATGCAGAACGGCGATTGGCGCTTATGGTGGTTCGCTCCAACCAGTCCCAGCCAATGAACTAACCAAGATTGTTGCTGCTGAGGCCATTAAAAGGGCGGGAATTGACCCGCAACAGGTCGATGAAATAGTGGCTGGAATGTGTTTAGGGCATGGAAATGGCTCTTGCCCACCCCGTATTGTAGCAATGGAAATAGGGATGGATCCTAAATCAAGTGCTTGTATGATCAACCAGAACTGTGCATCGGCAATGAGAGCTGTGGAAATTGCTGCCATGAAACTGCAACTGGGTAAATACGATATAGCTCTAGTAACCGGTACCGAAAGTATGAGTAATATCCCTTACATCTCTACAACGACTAGATGGGGTGCCAGAATGGGCGATGTCAAGCTTCAGGACGCCATGCTTTCTGATGGATTGGTTTGCCAACTGGCTGGTTCCCACATGGGCGGTACTGCTGAAAATATTGCTGAACTGTATGGAATAACTAGAGAAGAATGTGATGTACTCGCCCTGCTCAGCCATCAGAGGGCCATAAGGGCTGGTGACGAAGGTCGGTTCGAGAGAGAGATTGTTCCTGTTCCAGTCAAAAAAGGGAAGAAAGAATACGTTTTCAAGCAGGACGAGCACCCTATTCGGGGAGCAAGCCTCGAAAGTATGGCTAAGCTGAAACCTGCCTTTAAAAAAGAGGGAGTTGTAACTGCCGGCAACGCTTCCGGCCTTAATGACGCTTCTGCCGCCGTAGTTTTGATGACAAAGAAAAAAGCCCTAGAACTGGGAATTAAACCTCTGATGAAGCTGACAAATATTTGTGATGAAGGAGTAGAAGCTCGCCTAATGGGCTTAGGCCCCGCCGTTGCGATACCTAAATGCTTGAAAGAGGTAGGAATGCAGTATGGGGACGTTGATTACTGGGAAATCAACGAAGCATTTGCAGCTCAAGTCATTGGCGTTGGCAAGAAAATTAGAGATGAAGCAGGAATCACTCTGAATATTGGTACGTTTGAGCAAGATGGTAACATTAACACGAATGGATCTGGAATTGGGTTAGGACATCCAGTAGGTGCTACTGGGCTGCGCATCATTGTCAGCCTTTACTATGAACTTGAGAGACTTGGTAAGACAACAGGAGGAGCTTCTCTGTGTGTAGGCGGCGGAGCAGCTATGGCTTCCTTGTGGACAAGAGACATATAAAAAAGGAGGAAGAAAGATGACGAGTGAACTCAGTAAACCGTGGTTCAAGTTTTATGAAGATGGTGTAAAAACCCAATTGTCAATTCCGGAAATCGGCTTGCTCGAAATGTTTAAACAAACGGCCGAGAGGTTTCCGGAAAGAACGGCCTTAATTTTTGGCGAAAACACTTGGACTTATCGGCAAATGGATGCAGATGTAGAACGTTTGGCCAGAGCATTTGCCAAAAATGGGCTAACTGCCGGAGATAGGATCTCAATCTATATGCCGAACAGTGCTAACTGGGTAATTTCTTTCTTTGCTCTTATGCGTCTTGGAGCTGTGGTTGTTCAGACCAATCCGCTCTATGTAGAGGATGAATTAAAGGCTCAACTTCAGGATGCCGGAGCTACAGGAATCGTTTCCGTGCCCCCTCTTTTACCTCGTATTTTGGCGATCAAAGAACAAACTGAGCTTAAGGTTGTAGCTATAGATGCTCTCAAAGCTTACGGAATTCAACCCAATCAATTTGTTCTCGATCTTAATGAAATGCTGGCCGACAGTAGCTCGGATCTCCTAGATTTGGCTTTACCCCAAGTTCAACCCGCTACGACGGTTGCTGTTCTGCAATACACAGGAGGTACAACCGGAACCCCCAAAGGGTGTATGCTAACTCACCGGAATCTGGTGGCTAATGCTTTGCAGGCTTGGGAATGGATTAAAAATGAAGAAGTAGAAGTAGAACGTGTGTTAACTGTCTTACCTCTATTTCATATTTATGCATTAACAGCATGTATGAATTTAGCCATGATATCTGGCGGATCCATGATAATTCTGCCCAAATTTGATATCGGTATGGTACTTCAACACATAAACGATTATAAACCTACTTTCTTTCCAGGTGCTCCTACGATGTATGTTGCAGTTATTAATCACCCGCAGATCAAGGACTTCAAGGTCTCGTCTATTCGAGTTTGCCTTAGTGGTTCCGCACCGCTTCCGTTAGAAGTCGCAGTTCGTTTTGGGGAATTAACCGGAGGAAGGTTGGTAGAGGCTTACGGTTTATCCGAAACGTCACCTGCTACCCATTTTAATCCTATCTATCATGCCCGAGCTGGTTCAATCGGAGTTCCGATTCCGAACTCAGAGGCCAAAATTGTAGATCTGATATCTGGTGAAACAACACTTCAACCTGGAGAGATCGGGGAACTAGTCATCAAAGGGGATCAAGTCATGCTGGGATATTGGCAGAAACCTGAAGAGACTAAGGCAGTACTCAGAGATGGCTGGCTTTATACCGGTGACATAGCGCGTATGGACGAGGATGGTTTCTTTTATATTGTGGACCGCAAAAAAGATATTATTATCACTGGTGGTTATAATGTCTATCCTCGGGATATTGAAGAAGTTCTCTATCAACATCCTGCCATTAAGGAAGTTGTCTGTGCCGGAATTCAGGATAAATATTGGGGTGAGATGGTTAAAGCCTATGTTGTTTTGAAGGCAGAGCAAAATGTTTCGGAGCAGGAATTATTAGCTTTTTGCCAAAAGAAACTTGCTGCTTATAAAATACCTAAAAAAATTGAGATTCGCGAAACGCTTCCACGGACTGCCGTAGGAAAAGTATTACGGCGTTTTCTAATAGATGAAGAGAAGCAGAAAGCTGAAGCTGTCCAAAGTTCTATTAATAACTTAGAACAAACGTCCTAAATGTTGCGTGTTAAAGCCTTTGTTTCTATCGAAAGGGGAACAAAGGCTTATTCCACCCCCAAAAAAGGCCTGCTAGAATATTTACGCGCTACTTTGTGGATTAACGAGGCTTTACACATGTATAATTATACCCAAGGAAAGGTGTTCTAAGGAGGAGGTTATGTCCATGGATTACACAACCATTATCTTAACAAAGCAGTCTGGAGTGGCCATGATTAAGTTTAATAGGCCGGAAGTACTTAATGCTTTTGATCACGTGATGGGAAAAGAAATAGGCTCAGCGGTGGCGAAAATCAGTGATGACCCCGAGGTGCGCTGCGTTATTCTTACCGGTGCTGGCAGGGCCTTTTGCGCGGGAGGGGATATCAAGGGGTTATTGAGCGGGTTCGGTTCCTTTTCTCCTGACGAGCGACGTGCTCAGATGAAAAATATACACCGTTGGCTCATTGAATTAATTAACCTAGATAGACCGGTCATTGCCGCAGTCAATGGTTATGCGGTTGGGGCAGGAATGAGTTTGGCTATGGCGGCTGATATCATCATCGCGGAAGAGGACGCCAAATTTGCCCAGTCCTTTGTGGGTATCGGCTTGGCTCCGGACTTGGCTGGCAGTTATCTTTTGCCGCGTCTAGTTGGCTTGAATAAGGCCAAAGAACTCACCTTTACCGGAGAAACTTTTGACGCGCAAACTGCTCAACGCTTGGGAATCGTTAATCAGGTCGTGCCAGCAGAGGAACTTGAACAGGTGACTTGGCAATTGGCCCTACGCCTTGCTCAAGGTCCGACTAAAGCCATCGGGCTGGCAAAAGCAATGTTGAACAAAAGTTTTGAGACAGATCTTACGACCTTTCTGGATAACGAGGCTTCATATCAAACTTTTTGTGCTGGAACTGAGGACTTTCGTGAGGGTGCACAGGCTTTTATAGAAAAAAGAAAGCCTGAATTTAAGGGAAAATAAGTTTTTGTTTAGGAGATTCATATAATTGGTATAATATTGAAGATGGTTTGTCGATGAAAATCATCATGCTTCAGCTTTGTTGTGTGACCAGGGGTATTGACAAAGATTAGTTATTAATATATGATATACGATGTCAAGCAGAAGCCATCCGCTTCTCACCTTACGGCGTTCGTCGTTAAGGTATCTTCTGGTCCTGAGCTTAGTTTTTATGCTCGCGATTGTTTAGAAGACGGGTGGTATACATCCGTCTTTTTTGTTTTGAACTGATATTTTAAGGGGGGGCGGTTTCTTATTAGCAAGGACTTAAGACTAAATGACGAAATCCGGGTTCGGGATGTTCGTCTCGTCGGTGAAGAGGGAGAACAACTTGGAATCATGGCGACTAGAGACGCGTTGAGCATTGCAGTCGAGAAGTCTTTAGATCTCGTAGAGATCGCACCGACGGCTAAACCGCCGGTCTGTAAACTGATGGACTACGGTAAGTACAAGTACGAGCAAGCTAAACGAGACAAAGAAGCTCGTAAGAAGCAAAAGAATATGGAAATTAAAGAAGTTAAATTGCGTCCAAATATTGAGGATCATGACTTCGAAACCAAAGCGCGCAACGCCCAACGCTTTTTACTCGATGGAGATAAAGTTAAGGTGACGATTATGTTCCGCGGACGGGAAGTTACCCACCCAGAGCTTGGCAAGGCGTTATGTGTCAGACTAGCTGAATTTTGCAAAGCAGAGTGTACTGTTGAACGCGAACCTAAGCTTGAGGGACGAAACATGATTATGATCTTAGCCACCATTAAACACGACTAATTACCGAGAGGGGGATTACTCAAATGCCGAAAATGAAAACACACCGTGGTGCGGCAAAGCGATTTAAGAAGACAGGGACCGGCAAAATCATCCGTATGCATGGATACACAAGCCACATGCTGGAGAAAAAATCACCGAAAAGCAAACGTCACTTGCGTTCATCCGTTGTGATGGACAAGTCCGACGTTAAACGTATTAAAAATCTAATTGCTTATCTATAAATATTTGTGCTAGAAGGAGGTCTTCGGGATGGCCCGTGTAAAAAAAGGTATGACCAAACATGCTCGTCATAAAAAGATATTAAAATTAGCTAAAGGATACCGTGGGGCAAAAAGCAAACTCTACCGCCCAGCGAATGAACAAGTTCTAAAATCTCTAGCTTATTCCTATGCACATAGAAAAGATAACAAAGGTAATTTCCGTAAGCTCTGGATTGCTAGAATTAATGCCGCTGCACGCCTGAACGGTTTGTCTTACAGCCGTATGATGAATGGATTGAAGAAGGCTGGAGTTACTGTCAATCGCAAGATGCTGGCAGAACTCGCGATCAGCGATGCTACAGCGTTTACAGAGATTGTAAATGTTGCCAAAGTACAAATCAACGGCTAATAACAGAGAGGGTGCATTTGCACCCTCTTTTTGGCATACTAGTAGGGTCAATTTATAAATCAACCTTACGATTTTTCCATACTCGCCCCTGGAGGTGGTAGAGATGATTGTGTCCTTGCAGAATGAGCAAGTAAAATATGTGGTCTCTTTGCAACGGCATAAAGCCCGTGAGGAGGCTCAATTGTATGTGGTTGAAGGCTGGCGATTCGTTGAAGAGGCAGTGCGCAGAAATGCTCCTATTAAAAAGGTTTTTGTTTGCCAGGAGCGTGAGACTCTAAAGTGGCAGAGCCTTCTTATAAGGTTAAGTGAACGAGGTATCCCTTTTGAGGAAGTGGATAAGCGTGTGCTTCGTAAAATGAGTGCAACTGAAGAACCACAAGGGATTTTAGCCGTTGTACGTCAAACGACTTATACCTGGGCAGATCTACAAGTTGAGCGGAATTCGGTCTTGCTGATTATCGATGGTATTCAAGATCCCGGGAATTTAGGCACCATTTTGCGTACGGCGCTGGCTTTAGGAGTACGTTATGTTTGTTTGACACCGGGAACCGTAGATTTATATAATCCGAAAGTGTTGCGCAGTACAATGGGCGCAATCTTTTCTTTAGTCTTACTGCCTGACCGTCAGTCTGAGGAGATTTTGGGCTTTTGTCGGGACTGGGGGTTGAGTATTTTGATGGGGGATATCCAGGGCAGCTCGGTTTACCATACTAAACTGTCGGCTGGTCCACTTGCCCTGGTGGTAGGAAACGAAGGAAATGGACCATCTCCATCCTTTCGGATTGAGGATGTCCAGTGTGTTACAATTCCGATGTCTCAAGATGTTGAGTCCCTTAATGTAGCGATAGCTACGGGCATATTGCTCTCTGAAATCGTTCGACAAAGGGGGATGGTGTGACTAAAGTTAGGGGCTTTCGGCTACGCTATTGTAAAACATAGAAGAGCTATGCTATAATTTTCTCTGAACTAGTGATGATGCCATATAAGCAAATAATGCGATGATCGGGTTATAAGGAGTGTTTTCTTTGCAGGGAGGCATGGCCATAGACTGTGAGCCAGCTAAGAAGGTACCCACCTCTTAGACCAGAGGTCAGACGACAGAGGCCAGAGATCAGAAAGGGAATATCTCGATCTGACACATCCGGCTTCTGACCTCTGACTTCCGATTAAAGAGGTTAAATTTCGCCTGGGAGTGGCCTACTGATCATAGGTAGGCCCGGTTTCCACCGTTAACGGGAACTTAAGTGTGGCCAAATTGGTCAAACTAGGGTGGTACCGCGAGAGTAGACTCTCGTCCCTTTCAAGGGGCGGGCGTTTTTTTATTATCCTGACTTGGAAAGGGTGGTTTACTTGAAGAATGAAATACGACGTATCGGAGAAGAAGCATTACGAGAACTGAAGGAGCTAAACAGGCCGGAAGCGCTCCAAGAGCTTAAAGTGAAAGTTCTCGGCAAAAAGGGATCGTTAACCGCACTGTTACGCCAAATGGGTAGCTTAAGTTCGGAAGAGCGGCCGATCATGGGGCAACTTGTCAATGAGGTGCGTAGTCGTCTGGAACAAGCATGGGAAGAACGTAGCGCCGAGTTAGACCTAGTATCCTTACAGAAACGGCTGGCGACGGAACGCATTGACATCACCTTACCAGGGGTTCGGGTTGCACGTGGACGTCTTCATCCCCTTACCCAGATTGTTGAAGAGATCGAAGATATCTTTTTGGGAATGGGCTTTCAAGTTGCTGAAGGACCGGAAATTGAATCGGATTATTACAACTTCGAAGCCCTTAATTTACCGAAGGATCATCCCGCTCGCGAAATGCAAGATTCCTTTTATATTACAGAGGAAATACTGCTTCGAACGCAGACTTCTCCCGTTCAGATTCGAACGATGGAAAAGCTCTGTCCGGCGCTCCCGGTGAAGATTATTGCGCCCGGAACAGTCTATCGTAATGATGACGATGCGACTCATTCTCCGATGTTCCACCAAGTAGAGGGTCTGGTTGTGGACAGTGGGATCCGAATGTCAGACCTCAAGGGAATTCTCTTGAATTTCTCTCGTCAGATGTTTGGTGAAGCCAGAGAAATTCGTTTAAGGCCGAGCTTTTTCCCGTTTACTGAACCGAGCGCAGAAGTGGATGTTTCCTGTATGCTTTGTGGGGGAGCAGGATGCCGTCTTTGTAAAGGGACAGGCTGGATAGAAATATTAGGGTCAGGAATGGTTCATCCCAAGGTCATAGAAATGGGCGGCTATAATCCGCAAGAGGTCACGGGATTTGCCTTCGGTATGGGAGTAGAACGAATCGCCATGCTGAAATTCGGAATTGAAGATATGAGGCTCTTGTATGATAACGATTTGCGCTTTTTGCAGCAGTTTTAAGGGGGGAAGGTTATGAAGGTCAGTCTAGAATGGTTGCGCGAACTAGTGGATGTTGATCAAAGCGCCGAAGAGTTAGCGGAAACGTTAACCCGGGGCGGGATTGAAGTCGAGGATGTCGCGAACCTGAATAAAGGATTCGAAAAAGTTGTGATCGGTGAAATAGTCAGTTTAACCAAACATCCGGATGCAGATCGACTCTTGGTCTGTGCCGTGAATGTGGGCCAAGAGGAGATTCCAATTGTCACTGGCGCACCGAACTTACTGGTTGGCGACCGGATTCCTGTTGCCTTGGTAGGATCGACTCTTCCCAATGATCTTTCAATCCGCAAGTCTAAACTCAGAGGGGTTGTCTCTCAAGGGATGCTATGTTCGCGTGAAGAGCTTCTTCTCGATGCCACGGTAGGCTTGGAACGCAGTGCGGATGGGATCCTGATCCTCTCGCCCGATGCCCCAATCGGGGAGAATTTCGGTAAATACTTAGGGCGCGAAGACAGTGTTTTAGACTTGGAACTTTATCCGAATCGGCCAGATTGTTTGGCGATGGTCAATGTTGCTCGTGAAGTCGCGTCTCTTACTCGGAAAAAGCCCCATTTACCGAAATGGGCAGAACCGAACCAAGTGCTTTCTCTGCCAACAGCCTCAGATCTGCGGATTATCATCGAGGAAGAGGAGTTATCTTGGCGTTATGCAGGCTTAGTAGTTGAGGATGTTAAAATCGTTGCTTCTCCGGAGTGGATGCAGCGTCGGCTTAAAGCAGCTGGAGTTCGCCCTATTAATAATATTGTGGATATCACGAACTACTGTATGTTGGAAATGGGACAACCCTTACATGCTTTTGACCGAGATAAGATTAGTGGGGACATTCATGTCCGTTCGGCCTATCCCAACGAAATAATTGTTTCACTGGATGGAGTTGAACGTTTTCTCCAACCGGATAATCTGATTATTGCCGACGACCTCCAACCTTTGGCAATTGCTGGGGTAATGGGTGGGTTAAACAGTGAAGTAACCCAGGATACGAGGCGTTTACTGATTGAATCTGCACATTTTTCTCAGGTAAGTGTCCGCCGAACAAGCCGTCGCTTAGGTCTCAGATCAGAGGCTTCTAACCGCTTTGAGAAGGGAATTAATGCCTATGGGTGCGTGGCTACACTTGGACGGGTAAGGGATCTGATCCTGGAATTAGGGGTGGGTCGCCCTGTAGCACTGGTGGATGAAGTGAAGCATCTCCCTACTGACCGTCGAGTTAGTCTCTCTGTGCAACATACTGCAACAGTGCTGGGCATCGAACTTACAACAGCGGAGATCCGCCAAGTCATGGAGGACCTGAACTTTAAGTATCGGGAACAAGACGGTCTGTTCGACGTTGAGATTCCTACCTACCGCTCGGATATCGAAATTGAAGAAGATCTCATGGAAGAAGTTGCCCGTCTGATCGGGTATGATCGAATTCCGACCACACTTCCTCAAGGGGATCAGACCCAGGGGAGCCGAACTTCGGAACAGGAGTTTCGTAGGCGTTTGCGGAAGGCTTTGGCTCAATCAGGAATGGATGAAGTAATTACCTATTCCTTCACTCGCCCAGCGGCAGATGCGCAGTGGGGAAGTGCAAAGCATTCCATCCCCTTGTTCAATCCGTTACGGGATGAACTCAGTGTGATGCGTACTACTCTGGTTCCCGGACTCCTCGATGTGGCTGCTCGGAATGTTGCCCGACGCAACATGGATGTCAGCATTTTCGAGATTGGAAATACTTATTGGGGAGAGGAGCAACCATTGCAGAATCTTCCTCGAGAAGAATTGAGAGTGGCCGGACTCGCTGTAGGAAAGAGTAGAAGACATTGGCTGAACCAGTCAGTTAGTTATGATTTCTATTATCTTAAGGGGATTCTAGAAGGGGTGGCTTTGGAATTCGGTCTTGAATTGGAATACCGCATCGCCGAGAATCAACCCTTACTACACCCGGGGCGATCAGCTGACGTTTTTATTAAGAATCAACGCCTCGGATTCCTGGGTGAGTTGCACCCATCCCTGGAAAAAGAGTGGGGGCTGGAACGGGTGGTATTATTCGAATTAGAATTTACCCCAATGTTCGCTCGGATGCGACAAACCGTTCGTGCTCAATCCATCCCGCGTTTCCCTGCGATTCAAAGGGATTTGGCTGTGGTCGTGGCCCTTGAAACTCAAGCCGACGCGGTTATGTCGAAGATGAGGACGCTTGGTGGGGAATTATTGCAGCAAGTAGAAATATTTGATGTCTATACGGGCAAATCCATCCCAGACGATCGTAAAAGTCTGGCATTTATGCTACGATACCAGTCCTTAGAAAGGACGTTGACCGATGAGGAAGTAAATATTCTGAATTCACGCATTTTAGAGGGGATTCAGCAGGAATTCGCTGCGGAACGGCGAAAATAGTAGGAAAGATTAAGGCCAAGCGGGTAATAAGAGAGCGAGGGGAATTTGTGTCACATGAACAAGTCAAAATCACCGTTGAGATTTTTGGAGAAAAACATGTGGTCCGTGGTGATGGGACTGCACAGTATATCCAAGGGTTAGCGCATGAAATTGATAAGAAGATGCGTCTAATCGCTCAACGGCTACCTCGCTTGAGTGTTCACCAGATGGCTATTTTAACCGCTCTAAATTTAGCAGATGAACTCGCGAAATTACGAGAAGAACAAGAAACATTAATGCAGTTACTCGGTGAAAAAACAGAGTAGCATGGAGTACCGAAAATGCGATTAACAATTGGGAAAAACCTAAATATGGTTAGAAAAAAACGGCGACTAAGTTTAGACAAAGTTGCTGACTTAACAAGCGTCAGTAAAGCCATGTTAGGTCAGATTGAAAGAGGGGAGTCTACCCCTACAGTAAACGTCCTTTGGAAAATCGCTACAGGGCTAAAAGTCTCTTTTTCATCCTTATTAGCTAATGGAGAGGAAAATAAAGAGACCCTCTTAATTCACCATTCAGATATTACCCCGATAATTGAAGAAAATGGACAAATGAGAATCTACCCACAATTTATTTTTGATAGCAATCGGGGCTTTGAAGTGTTTATCATTGACCTTGAACCAGGCTGTAGTCATAGATCCCCTCCTCATGACGAGGGGGTTGAAGAGTATATTAGCCTTATTGAAGGGGCCCTAGAAATACTCATCGGAGAAAGTGTTTATGTCTTGAATAAAGGGGATGCTATCCGTTATCTGGCCAATAAAGAACACATTTACCGTAATATCTCCGAGCAAAGAACTAGTTTTCATCATTTAATTTACTATTTTTCCTAAAGAATATAAAGCTGAGGATATGTATTTAGAAACACGACTAGCAAAGGCTTAGTCGTGTTTTTTGGACTTGTCAAACCCCACGTCACTTGTGGGTTAGTAGTTGTCAAATAAATTAAGTCAGTTTGAGTGTAGAGACAGAACTTCGCTTAAACGCGGTTAATGCCTTGCGACGATTAGTACAGGAGAATAATGTTGCCAAGCCTGTAATTAAAGGTATAAAGATGTACGCGAAATGTATTGAGCGTTATAACGCACATGTGGTATACTTTACAAAATACGTGCGTTATAGCGCTCAATACATTTGATTAGAAAGAAGGGTCCCTTCCATGAATCATTTAGTTTTATTAGTGAAAAGATTAAGGGCTGATTCTTCGATCTCCGCCATCGTTGCTGGTTTAATAGCGGTTACGGTTGGGTTTGCAGGACCTGTACTGCTGATTTTTCAAGCAGCAAAAGTCATAAACTTAAGCAATGCTCATCTATCCTCATGGATATGGGCGATTTCCATCGCCAGCGGCCTGACGTCAATTATTTTAAGTATTAGATTCAAGGCGCCTGTGATAACTGCCTGGTCAACACCGGGGGCTGTAATGTTAATCTCGGGGTGGAGTGCTTATGCCTATTCAGACTCGATCGGGGCATTCATTTTTGCGGGGGTACTTATTACCATCCTTGGCTTTACGGGCCTTTTCTCTTCCTTTATGAAACGGATTCCTTACGCCATCATCACGGCAATGCTAGCCGGGATTTTACTTAAGTTTGGTGTAGATGTCTTTGTTTCCTTAAAACAATTACCACTGTTAGCGCTGCCCATGATCTTGGGTTATCTAGTGTCTAAGCGTTGGTTCCCGCGTTATGCAGTCGTTACAAGTTTATTGCTGGGTCTCTTGATAGCTTATAGTTTAAAGATAGTTAATTTTGGAGGGACCAGTATTTCACTCGTTCACCCAATATTTACTCAGCCCACATTTTCATTGAGTTCCCTAATCGGTTTAGGCATACCACTTTGTATTGTCACTATGGCCTCGCAAAATGCGACAGGCATTGGAGTATTAAGGGCTGATGGATACAATACGCCGGTAAATCCACTCATTATTTCTACGGGGATTGCGTCCATTCTTTTTGCTCCGTTCGGCGCTCACGGTATCAATATGTCAGCCCTCATAGCTGCGATCTGTACCGGAAAAGAGGCACATAGTGATCCTGATAAACGCTACATTGCTGGAATATCGGCGGGTTTCTTTTATATATTATTTGGAATCTTTGGGGCCACCATCGTTTCAGTCTTTGCAATTTTCCCTAGCGAATTGATCATTGTAATAACCGGATTAGCCTTATTTGGCTCGATAAGTTCAAGTCTTACTTCTGCAATGCAAGAAAATAATAAAAAGGAAGCTGCATTGATAACTTTTCTGGTTACTTTATCCGGCATTTCAATTGCCGGAGTCGGAGCACCTTTTTGGGGATTAATTGCTGGTATTGTGACGGATTACATGCTATCGGGCGATCTAACAAAACTGTTCTCTTCGGAAACTATCCTTCAAGCGCAAGAAAAGAAACGGAAAGTAGGCTGAGAGGAACGTGTCTAGCCCACTATCTGCCTTCCGGGGCTTCTTTGGGAGTAGACCATTTTCTAAAGCAAACTATTTTTTGAGTACCATAGGGGAAACAACAATAGACTGGCAAATTAAAAATCTTTGAAAAGGGGAAGCAAAGAAGCAGTGTATAGTAAAATGTACGCTGGTTGTTTAAGGTGTGATGATGTGGGTGAATTGCAACAGCCTTTAAGGTTTATTAGGTATCTGTTCCCGTGGACAGGGCACGTGGAGACCTGTGTACTGCTATATCACAAGGATTATACAGTAGGGGAAAAGGGCAAGAAGGTTACGGTTGAGGTTGGGATGAATAAGTAAAATTGAATAATTTACTTATATCAAAGGGCATCTGCTGAATGAATGAAATAAAGGCAGGTGCTTTTTAATATGTGTTGAATGTATAAGGTGCTTTTCTACTTACCATTACTCGACATATAGACTATAATAAAGGAAGTATTTAACACAAGTTGAATAATAATTTCAGATTTATGTCGAAGTACTGTGGTAAAATATATTTATCCTAAGGAAAATATAGGAACTTTTACAAAGGTAATTTTATCGCAAGTGGTCTATTAGTTGGGAACTATTCATATCAATGGGGTGCTGAATATTCTGAGCAAAAATGAGCCACTGTTTTGGGCTTTTTGAGCCATCTTTCCGATCAGTCGCAGCGGGTTGACCACAGTGCTAGGGGAACTCAATTAACATCTTAACTCGTAAGATTAATTACGATATTAATAAATATCCTATGATTATATCTAAAACCTGGTTTTAAAGCCTATAAAATTAGAGAAATTAACGGGGAGAATGGAACATGCAAAATATTGATGACAAAATTGAGCGTTGGAAAAAACGCTTACTAGATTTAGGTAAACGCAATAGATTAATAAACTTTAAAGAAACTAAAAGGTCTAATGTTGGAGTTACTTCACCGAACTATGATGTGTTATATAAAAGAATTGTTCATGATGAGGATGAACTTAGCTTTTCATTTCCCCTTAAAACAACATACGATGAAGATGGTGAAGAACATAATATTTCTGTTCAAGATGGTGACTTACAAACAAACAAAACGTTGAACGAACAGCAAAAGACTTTGAAAGTTTTGCGTGGTCGTGCAAAGACATCAATGGAAGAACAAGGTATAAATTCACTTTACTTAACCTTTGGTTTAATAAGATGGAAAGAAAGTGATATTTCCGAAGTTGTAATTTCTGCCCCACTTGTTCTTGTCCCCGTAACATTATCTGTTGAATCTATAACAGACCCATATATTTTACAAATACATGAAGATGAGATAGTTGTCAATCCAAGTTTAGCTTTTAAATTTGAGAATGATTTTGGTATTGCTTTGCCGGAATTTGATGGACACGAAGATGATATTACTGATTATTTATCTCAAATAGCAAAAATTGCAAAAAAGAAAGATTGGGAGGTTGTAACTGATGTTCACCTCACTTTATTGTCATTCCTAAAAATAAATATGTATAAAGACCTTGATAATAATAAAGACAAGATTGTATCCAATGCTACTATAAAAGCACTTTGCGGGGATAAGAGTGAGATTTCCCAAATACCAAGCGAACTCAATAACTTTAACCATGATAAGAATGTTAGACCTATTGATACCTATCAAGTAGTAGATGCTGACTCGAGTCAACAAGATGCAATCTTATTATCGAAAAAAGGCATTAGTTTTGTAATGCAGGGCCCTCCTGGAACAGGAAAAAGTCAAACTATAACAAATATTATTGCCGAGGCTATTTCTGAAGGTAAAAAGGTGTTGTTTGTATCTGAAAAAATGGCAGCGCTTGAGGTGGTTAAAAAGCGTCTTACTGAAGCTGGACTTGATGATTTCTGTCTCACTTTACACAGCTATAAGGCCAATAAAAAAGAGGTATTAAATCAACTTGCCAAAACGCTAACTGTTCAAAGAATAAGTATCCGTGAAGATGCCATATATAAACTGTCCGTTTTAGAGGAAAGAAGAAATACGCTTAATGAATATCAAGAACAGCTCCATACAAAAATTACGCCTCTTAACGTTTCGATATTTGAGGCTAATGGGCGACTTGCAAAACTATCTGCAACGCAGGATATTATTTTTGGGATAACTGATGTTGAAAATACTGATATGGAGTTACTCAATAAATATCGATATCTGTTAAGTGAATTTTCAAAAACCATCGGTAAATTAAGTAAAGACTACTCTGAAAATCCTTGGTACAGTTGCAATGTTCCGGTAGTAACCCATGAATTAAGACACGACATAGAAGTGAATTTAAAAAGTATATCTGTAAAATTAAACTCCTTAATTCAAACCTATAAGTGTATTCTCGATAAGATAGCTGCAAATATCTCTCCGACAATTAACAATATTGCTTCATTGGGTAATTTGCTCGATGTTTCGTCTGAGTCACCAATTATTCCTGAAAAGTGGCTCTCTAAGGATATAGGGGTTTTAGAAAGTATTGCACAGGAATACTTGACTATTTTTAACGAACATAGAGATAAGTCCGCTAATTTGCTTGACCGATATACTAAAAGTGTTTTGGATATTAATGCGCAGGATATAATTTTAACTATTGAATCTAATATGAATGATGTAAAAGTACATTTAGATAATGGAAACTTTCCGACAAACAAAGATATAGTCGTTAAAGCTAATTTTATTATCACTGAGTGTCGAGAGCTCATAAACTTCATTAAAAAAATTAATATTCAAAGCAAAGATTCTTCTTCTTTCTTAGGTATTGAACAATACGAATCCTTTAATTCAATATTTGAATTGGAAAAATTACTTGTATTAATTCTCGAAAATCCTCAGCCTCTGGGTATGTGGTTTAATTATGGGAAAATTCAAAACATTACAGAGTTATTAAACGATGCAAAGACAGAGCAAACTATATTGAAAAATGATATAGCTAAAGTCAGATCAAACTTTATTGATGATGTATTTACTATTAATTATGAAGAGTTACTTGTTAAATTTAAAACGACTTATTTTCAAACATTGAAAATTATTAGTAATTTTAATGGCTTGTCTGATAACGTAGATCTTAAAAAACGAGAACTATTTTCTTTTGTGGATAATCAATCAGAAAAACTCAATTTGTTCCATTTGCTTATTACAAACGGGTATGACATTTCAAAGCAAATAGCAGAGGATATCGGACTAGAGGTTAACACACTTAAGGACTTGATTTCTTTAGGTGAGCTTTTGTCTACTATTATTCAGAATCCAAAGCCTACATTGGCATGGTTCGATGAAAATAAAGAGGTTGCTGTAGATCGCATAATTTCAGATATCAAAAATACCCAAAAAGAAATTAAAGATGAAACTGAATTGCTGCTATCAAAATACAATAAAGATGTTTTAAATATAGATTACAAAAATATGCTTATTCGATTTAATACTGAGTATGGAAATTTCCTTAAAATTTTCAAGGGTAGTTATCGTGCTGATAAGAAAACATTACGTAGTTTTAGCAAAGAGCCAAATAGTAAAATGACCGATAACGAGATTCTAGCCTTGCTTAATAAAATTACGCTTATAAAGGAAAAAGAACAGTGGCTAACGAACAATGAACCCCTTGCAGATGAAATGTTGGGTGGCTTATATATCGGAAACTATACTAATTGGGAGATTATTGAGAAAAGTAGAGCCAACTTAAAAATCATAAAAAATTATTTCGGTGGGGCTAAGATACCTGAGCAGCTTAAAAAGTTGTTGCTTGAAGGTGATGTTGAGAGATTTAAAAAAGTAAATACAAATATTTCTAAGATATCTGAAAACGATGTGCTTAATTATGTGGCTAGTATTTTTGGAACTAACATAGTTACCCAACCAATTGCAGGCTTACTTCAGAAAATAGATACTACAAATAAGATGTCATTCGAAATAAAAAATGCCACTGTAAATATATGTAATTACTTCATAATTGTTAACTCGACAGATGAAACTAAATTAGCCGACATAATTTCTATGCTTACAACCTTAAAGGAGATTAGTCAAAAAAGAAAATGGTTTAATGATAACAATAACAACTTGTTGGAATGTTTCGGTGTGCATTATAAAGGGGAAGACACTGATTGGAATAATGTGAGAAATCGAATTGATATCACTGCACAAATAATTGAATTTTTTGGTGAAAAGCAAGTGCCAAGTAAGTTGATTAAATACCTTGCATCTTGTGAAAAAGCAAACGATAGCTTCGCAATATTCAAAAGAGATATTGAATATTGCAATGATAAAGACACAGTTAAAAGATTAAATGATTTACTAATTACGGAAGATAATCAAAACCTTGAATTTGATAAAATGCTTAACATGCTTGAAATTATTGAAGATGGAGTTAATGTTTCTCATGATAAATACATTGGATTTTCAAGCTGTGCGAAAGACACTTTATCATTTGATACTACTATGGAAGATATTATCGTACTTGATAGGATACAAGAAATTGAGCAGACAGTAATAGCAAACTTATCTCAATTGCAGAATAAATTCGAATTTATGTTTGAAGGAATGAATACGGATTGGGGTAATGTTATTCGTTCTCTAAATTATGCTGCTAAATTTAATGATTTATGTAAAGCATATTCTTTATCTAGTGAATATATTAACAGCGTTTGTAGTGATAAGGACGTAGCTTCATGGGCAAGCGAAAACAGTATTGAATTGTTAACACAGCACACAGATCTTAAATCAGACTTCGAGTGGTTTTCCAACTTATTCGATAATGGTGAAGAACTGTATGAGACACGTATTTACACCCTATTGGATAAGACAGAGAAATGCCTTAATAATCTTACCTTATTAGAAGAATGGATAGATTTCAGAAGTGTTAGGCAACAGTGTAGAGAAGTAGGATTATCTGAATTTGTAGAAAAGGTTGAACAGTTGGGAATGCAGCCTAGCATAATTGTTGATACTTTCTTTAAGCGTTTTTATAGGCTGTGGCTTGATGTGATGATACCTATTCATCCTGCGGTTTATACTTTTAGAAGTCGTTCTCACCAGTCTATTATTAATGAATTTAATTCATATGATGGTGAGCAACTTAAAATTGCACGTTTAAGGATTTTGGAAAGATTAATTGAAAGATTGCCCAATACAAATATCGCAACATCTGCAGTTGACGAGGTAGGGATTCTAAAACGTGAGCTTACAAAACAGCGAAAAATTATGCCACTAAGAAGATTGTTTAATAAAATCCCTAATCTGTTAACGGCATTGAAACCTTGTCTAATGATGTCACCACTTTCTGTTAGCTTATTTTTGCAGGCTGATGGGTATGATTTTGATACAATTATTTTTGATGAAGCCTCACAGGTATGCACAGAGGATGCAATAGGTGCAATAATGAGGGGAAAACAAGTGATTATTGCTGGCGATAGCAAGCAGCTGCCGCCAACAAGCTTTTTTGCCGCTTCACTTTCAGATGGTGATTTTGATGATGCTTCTGAAGATGATGATGAGTTCGATGATACAGGTGCGTATGATTCTATTCTTGAAGAGGCTGTTAATGCGATTCCTGAGCGTACGCTTAAGTGGCATTATAGAAGTCGTCATGAGCATCTAATTGCTTTTTCAAATGCCAAGATATACAACCATGAGTTAATAACATTTCCGTCAAATATAGATAGGATCCCAGATAATGGAGTCGAATATATTTTTGTTCAAAATGGAGTATATGATCGTGGAGGTAAGAAAAATAATTTAAACGAGGCTAAGCGTGTAGCTGGGCTTGTATTTGAGCATATAAAAAAATATCCAAATCGTTCATTAGGTGTGGTTACCTTTAGCGAAGCACAACAACAAGCTGTTGACGGTGCCATAAGACAATTACGACTACAAAATGAGCAATATGAAAATTTCTTTGCTGAAGATGCTGATTATGCTTTTTTTGTAAAAAATCTTGAAAATGTCCAGGGAGATGAAAGGGACACGATTATTTTTAGCGTTGGTTATGCAAAAGACGCAAATGGTGTTATGTATATGAATTTTGGTCCGCTTAGTCGCAATGGTGGGCATAGACGTCTAAATGTTGCTATTACTCGTGCCAAATACAATGTCAAGTTAGTTGGATCTATTCATCCAACAGATATTAAAGTAGAAAACACCAATTCAGAGGGTGTAAAAATGTTGCGGCAATATATTGAATTTGCAATTAATGGAGCTTCAGTTTTACAAAATGAATTGCAGTATAAAAGTACTGTTGATGTGGATTCGCCATTTGAGGAAGCGGTACATGATTTTGTTATTAAAAATGGTTATAACGTTGCTACTCAAGTGGGCTGTTCGGGGTATCGCATTGATATGGCGGTAAAACACCCAACATTAAGTGGTATATTTGTATTAGGGATTGAGTGTGATGGAGCTACATACCATAGCGCCAGGACTGCGAGAGAGCGTGATAGATTACGCCAAACTGTGCTTGAAGATATTGGTTGGAAGATTTATAGGATATGGTCAACTGATTGGATTAAAGACCCAAAAACTGAGGGAAAGAAATTGCTTGAGGCTGTCAAACTGGCAATATCCAATTACAAAATGAGCAATATAGATACAGGAAGTATAAGCCAACATGAAATAGCAGAAGAAGACACTATTACGACAAAAGATAATTATGCAATAGTTGAAACTGACAAAGATCAGAGTGATACAAATAATGATAATCCATATAATTTTAGTTATTATAAAGTAACTGAAGTATATAAGAATACGAGAAAATCTAATGATGATACACAGTATCTTGCTGATGTAATAGATTATGTAGTTGAGCTAGAATGCCCTATTCACTATGAATTATTATGCAAAAGGGTTGCAACTTTATTTGGAAATCAAAAAGCCACGGTTAAGGTGCGAAATTCGGTTGATCATGTATTGGCAAAAAACCTTAAAGATGTAGTAGTAAAAAAAGGCGATTTTTGCTGGCACAAAAACACAAAAGAAATAGAAGTTAAAATACCATCACTTTATGGCGAAAGCAGAGCGATAAATTATATTTGCACAGAAGAATTAGCAGAGGCCATGTTTGTAATTGCTAAAAAAAGTTTTGGAATAACAAAAAGCGACTTATATGTTGTTACAGCTCGTGTTTATGGATTTAATCGTACAGGCGGTAATATTACGCAATCAATGGAGAAAACTTGCTCATATTTACTTGAAAGCGGCAGAGCAAAAGAAATTGATGGGAAAATCATTGTGTGATGGAAGGATGGGAACCGTGAACAATTTGGATTATGCAACTGAAAAGGAAATGTACAGTTTAAATATCGGAAGAGTTTTGTATCGTTCAGAAGAAACCCATAAGTTCGGTCAAGCCGAACTAATACTTTTTCAACATGAATTTGAGATTAAATTCTATGAAAATGATGAATATATGGGCGGAATGGAAGGTATAAAACACGAACCTAACTGTAAAATATTGGGAAAAATGTCGGACGGAATAAGTCTTTATGTGGACGTAAATAATGATGTTTTTGGTATGTCTGAAGAGCAATTTATAACCATTAAATCATATTATACAAATTTGAATCCGAGGAGATGTCCACAGGAATTTGAAGATCGATATTATGCTTATTTTGAAAAAAGGTTACAATTACAATTTGCTCAGGAAGATCATGAAATACAAGAATGAGAATTGCTTTCAATTTGATGAACCGAAGCTTAGGGATCTGCTGTAGGGACTTTTTTGTCCAAATTCACTTTTTCGCATATTTCGCCGTCAATTTGTAATGTAAATGTCTTGTCGCCAAGGATTATATTTTTAATAGAAATTTGAGCGATAACAATAAAAGTTAGGTGCGAAACTGAATTTCCCCCTCAGGTGAAGATTGTTTCAATAACCCTATTTCACTTGATGAAAAAGTTTATGCATATAAACCACTTGATAAAAACCACAATGTGTACTAAAATATTTGATAGTGAGAATATTTAGTGGAGGTATAAAATGCCAATATACAAAAATGCAAATGAACTTATCGAAGAAGAAGTACCTAGGGCTATACGAGCGAAAATCTATCCATATTTTCAAAGTGGTTTACAGGCTTATAAAGAAATTTTAAATGAGGAAAAAGAACTTTTTAGTTCGGCATTTTTTTCAAATCTTAAGGGTTGGTTACTAAATTTTATGATGTTCCGCCAGTTTGAGTTAGATATGATTAGTAATACTTTTCCTTTTATAGCCAGCCCAATTAAAGTTAATAGTTTTAACTATCAAGGGTTAAATCTTTTACATAATAACATTATAATTAATGTAGGACGATCTATTAATAAAGACAATCTGCCGAATAGATCTACTTATAGACGGAATTATTCTAAAAAAAATAGGTTTCCCGATCAAGATCTATTTTATGGAATAAGCAGATCATATGATAGTTTTTTTGAGTTAAACGAACCTTATTTTGCTGTCATAACTTATGGTGTAAAGCAAGGAGACCTTGAGTTTATTAATTTAATGGTTCCTAACTGGAACATGACTGAAAGTTTAGCCACTATTGACCTAATGAAAGAGTTTTCCTTGTTTGAATCTACTAATAAAGAAATAGTTACTCTAGAGAAGAATCAGACTTCAATCAAGGATGAATTTAAAAAGAAACTGCATCTCGTGAAGGGTGAGAAGGATGAATCGTCTTAATAGTGATATAAATATTGTTCCCGCGAGAATAAAAGAGGCACGACTATCACGAGGTTTATCTTTGACGGAATTGGCTGGTAGGATAAGGGTAACTAGTCAAGCTATATCACAATATGAACTTGGTATCTCAAAGCCTAGTGCAACCGTTTTAGAAGAGATTTCTAAAGAATTGGATTTTCCAATAATGTTTTTTACTAAGCCTTTTGTGGCTGTTATTTCATGTAATAGTGCTATAAATTTCAGAGCACTTAAGAGTGCCTCCAAAAAGCTCAAAGATTCTTGGGAATACAGGATTAAATGGCTTGATGAAATAAACCAATATTTAAGAAAGTTTATCAACTTTCCTCAATTGGATTTTCCGGAATTTAATTTAGATACTGGTGAATTGGACTTTGATACAATTGAAGAAATTGCACTAACACTCCGAAAACATTGGAAAATAGAAAAGATACCCATAAATAATTTAGTCGAATTATTACAGGAAAAAGGTTTTATTGTTGCTCGGATGGAGTTCGGAGAATATAAGATTGACGCTTTTTCACAATGGTATAACAACTTTCCATATATCATTTCAGGATCAGATAAAAACTCGGCAGTCAGATCACGCTTTAATTTAGCTCATGAGTTGGGACATCTTATCTTACATGCGCATATTGATCTAGAGATGATGTCGAAAAAGGAAATATTTGAAAGGGTCGAAAGGGAAGCTAATCATTTTGCTGGGGCTTTTTTATTGCCTCGAGATTCATTTCCTAGAGAAATAATGTCTAAATCTATCGAGCACTTTATTATTTTAAAAAAGAGGTGGATGGTATCCATACAGATGATGGTGAAAAGGTGTCAAGATCTTAATATCTATTCTGAAACGCAAGCAAGATATTTATTTGCTCAGATAGGTCAGAGGGGTTACCGAAAATCCGAACCTTTAGACGATTCCCTTGATTTTGAAAGACCATACCTATTTAAGCAGGCAATTGAGTTGCTTCTTGAAAATGAAGTAGTATCTCCTGAAGAAATTATAGATGAAATAGCTTTCAAGAAAGAACTAATCGATAGTTTATGTTTTCTGCCCGATAATCTTTTGAATATTAGACAGAGAAAGCCTCAATTAACCTTGATTACCAAAGATACAGATATTAAGCAGGCTTAAAATTATATTGCCCTTGGATTTTGGAATCCTACCGTTAAGTTATCGTGGAAAACACTGGTAGTTTGGAATATCATACCGAACTAAGCAAATATTTCTGCTATAATGAAACAAGAAACTTCTCGAACTGAAGGTCAATCTTTCAGTTCTTTTATTATAGGGGGTCAACATAGTGAAGGCTAAACGTAAGCAGTACAAAGTAATGCAGGTCAAATTTAAGCAAATATCTGATAAAGATGGTAAACTGACCATTACTGAGGAGCCGAGGCTAATTCCAAATTCTGAGAACCTTTTCTTTGATGCGATATTCCGGCTCCAGGGCAGGGTTTATGATATTGAAAATGCGTAATTGTCAAAAACTAAGCACTTGAATAAAGAAAAAGCCCAACCCAAAAGGTTGGACATGAATTCGTTATTTTTTAGTTTTGTAGCAGTTTGCCGGAAGCTCTTTTGACCAAGGAACAAATTTTTCAATCAGTTCCGGGTGCTGGTCGAAATCGGTATTCGGCATCAGCTCCAAGCGGCCGTCCAAAAGGATATTTTCAAAGTACGGCCACTGGTTCAGCGCATAGTTCACTGCCTCATAAGCCTGGGATTTGGGGACCGTAAGGGGCTTTGTCTCTTTAAGCCACGACAAAAAGGCATCCATCACCGGTTTTAACAGGGCGAGGCGCTTTCTATGACGCTCTTCGGGTTCGGAATCCTTGTATTTCTTTTCAACATGGAACAGGTAATCACAGTACCCCTGCCCCTTGAAGCAAACAGTCTTCAATTGCTCATCTGGACTTAATGCCTTGATAGCGTCCGTAAATTTGCGCTTTATATGGGCAAGGCATCCAACCACCGTGATTCCAGAACCCAGACGATGGTACACTTCGTAGCCATCGGAATGCAGGTAGCCGGTATAGTCCTTAAGGAAGTTCTTAGCCGATTCTGAAGCCCGGCTTTCGTGAAATTCATAATAGACAATCGGCTCGTCATGCTCTCCGCTGCAGTAAACCCACATATAGCATTTCTTCTTGGATTCCCTGCCATCCTGCTGCACAACTTTCGTCCAAGTTTCGTCAGCATGCAAGACATCCTTACTCAGAAGAGTGCTTTTCATATGGGTATGGATTCTTGAAAAGTATTCCTCTGAACACTGGAGTATCCAGTTACTCATGTTCTGCCTAGA